>NZ_KV817502.1:0-73898 GCF_001814685.1 Prevotella sp. HMSC077E09
GACTGTCGCATTTACTAATTTAAACTGCACTTCATAGCTCCACCAAATAGAAATGGAAACTCCATTTTTCCGTTTGTGCGAGGCCATTTTATGGCTTCGATGACTCCGTTTTTATCTTCTTGCTGTGCAACTCCATTCACCATGCACTGCATTTTGACGCAGATTACACCGCTATTTGCACCAAATTGCGTGGTAATCTGATGCAGTTTGGAAGCTCATTTGATGCAAATTGCATGGATTTTCAACGTGAATACAGGGCGTTATTTGAATGCAATTTCATAACAACCTGATAGTCAACATATTGCAAAATCATAAAAATGAGGCGTATTTGAGACAAGAGTGCGCCTTCGGTTTAAATTTACAAATTTAATGAAAGTAATTGTAAAGTTAATTGATAAGATTTAACCTATTTCCCGCTTGTCATGATTTTCAATCTTCTCCTTACTGTAAAGAGAACTTCACAGACAACCCTATCCTGTGCCGTGACATAGAGATAACGCAACATGCACATACAACTTACTACGCCAAACGAGAACAGGGAGAAGCATCGCTGCCCCTCCCTGCCATGTAAGAATACTGTAAATCGTAACTCCTTACCTATAATTCATGAAACAAAATCATTTGCTTTCCTTTATCGTCAGTACGCTCAGCGCACCCAATACCAAGCAGACTGCGGCCACAAACATCATGTTGGTCTGGTTTGAACCCACCAAGAGCAGCAGACCACCGCCACAAAGTGAGGCTATAATCTGGGGCACACAGATAGTTCCATTGAACAGTCCGAGGTAGGCACCCATATGTCCATAGCCCTGAAGAGCATTCGTAACGAAGGTGAACGGCATGGCCAACATCGCGGCCCAAGCACAGCCTATGAGCAGGAATGAAACGAACTGAACGTAAGGATGATGGATAAACGGCACGAGAGAGAAACCTACTGCACCAAGAACAAGACTCACAATATAGCCCAACTTGCGGTTCTTGAACTGTGGAAGTACCATGGCCCAGATCACACTTCCTACTGCCTGGACAGCATAGAGCATGCCAACCCAGTTGCCGGCTTCCTGATAAGCTTTGGAAGTTGAAGCGTGGGCATCCTGCATGTCGACTCCCCAACAGGTGTCGGCAATAGTGCCATTGGCGTAAACCCACATGTACATGAACGCAGCCCAGCAGAAGAACTGCACCAATCCGACACGCCAAAACGTGGCAGGTGCCTTCTTCAACAAGGTCAGCCAATTGCTTTCCTCTTTCTTTTCGTCCTGAGCCACCTTGGTCTCACCGTTATATCGCGCGTAATCCTGTGGGTTCCACTCTTTCACTTTGAGCGTAGTATAGAGCACACAGAGTATCAGTATGGCCGCTCCGCCATAGAAAGCCCAGATGACAGAGTCGGGAATTACACCCCTGGGGGCATCATTTCTAATGCCGATTTTCGTCAGGAAGAAAGGGAAAACAAAGCCCACGATACTGCCGGCATTGCAGAGAAAACTCTGAATACTGTAGGCTAAGGCTTTCTGTTTTCCGTTGACCATGTCACCAACGAGCATCTTGAAAGGCTGCATGGCCATGTTGATGCTCGTGTCGAGGAACATCAATGCAATGAGTCCGAATATCATGGCAGCTCCCAAGGTGAGCCCTAACGACCCGGCATTGGGCAGCATGCACATCACGAAAACAGCCATGGCAGCCCCTATAAATAAATAAGGTATGCGGCGACCGAAGCGACACCATGTCTTATCACTCAGTGTTCCGACGATGGGTTGCACCAGAATACCCATCAACGGGGGCAATATCCAGAAATAACTAAGGTTGTGAGGGTCAGCGCCGAGCGTGGCGAAGATTCTCGAAATGTTTGCACTTTGCAGGGCGTAAGCTATCTGTACGCCGAAGAAACCGAAGCTGAGGTTCCATAACCCCCAGAACTTCATGTCAGGTTTTTGTGTCAATCCGCTATTCATTTTTATTGTTTTGTTTGGTTCTTTCTGTCTTTATTGCCAATGGTATGGCCGTTCATGCTGTGAAATTCACAGGCTGATATCATCTCATAAAATTCAAAGTTCAACGCTCAAAGCTCAATATCTAACCCCTCAATGTTCAAAGTTTAAAGTTCAAACCTCAAAGCCTATCGCGTTGTTCCCCTCACAATCAGGCGTGTTCTGACGACGCGTTTCTCCACCTTACCCTTGGGGATGGAGCCTTCTGCCAAGCCAATGAGAATGTTGGCGGCCTCTTCTCCCACCACCATTCCACGCTGTTCGACCGTCGTAAGCATAGGATCACAGGCGATAGCTCGCTGCCCGTTGGTGAACCCGCAGATGCTGATATCATCGGGAACGCGTAGCCCCATGCGCTTAGCGGTATAGAGAATACCGATTGCAGTGTCGTCGTTGACGGCGAAGAATGCATCAGGACGGTCGTCATCGGCCAAGATGTCAGGTGTGATAACCTCGGCATCTGTGCGGTTGTCACACAGTTTGACAAACCGTTCATCGGGCTGTAATCCCTTATTGACCATAGCATCATGATAGCCATTATAACGGTTTTTCGTAATCTCAAGCTTCATGGAAGAGCCATAGAAAGCAATCTTTCGGCATCCCGTATCAATGAGATAGTTCACCGCTGTATAGGCTCCCATGTAATCATCTACCACGACCCGGCTGCAATTGACACCTGTACAGATGCGGTCATAGAACACCAATGGCACGCCATGGTCAATCAAATGCTGGAAATGATCGTATTGAATGGTGTCCTTAGCCTGCGACACAATGATGCCACAAACCTTGTTTTCATAAAACGACTTGCATATTTCTACCTCGCGACCATACTTTTCATTGCTCTGCGCTACCATGATTCTATAGCCTCGGGCAGATGCTTCTTCCTCAATACCACTAAGAATTGAAGAGAAATAGAAATGCGTAAACTGCGGGATAATGACGCCAATAACCTTGACAGGCTTCGTGCGACTGTTGCGCAAACTCTCTGCAATGACATTCCGAAAGAAATGATGTTCTTCTGCAAAGGCCTTGATAGCCTCGCGTTTCTCCTGGCTGATGCGGGGGCTGTCTTTCAGTGCGCGCGACACCGTAGCCACCGAAACACCAAGCTCGCGGGCTATATCTTTCATCGTTATAGGCGAAGTTTCTTTCATGGTTGGTAATTAGTTACGCAACAAAGATATGCAAAACTACAAAAAGTTTCTCGATTACTTAAGTTTTAAACAACAAAAGATTATGCAAACGTTTGCGCAACTTTACAAATAGATTTAACGTTAAAAAAGAAGAAAGTTGGTCAAACAAAATTACTTTTGCAGTATAAACCTAATGACAATATGCTATGTCATGAAAGCAACAACTAAGCAAATAAGAAAACGAAACGTGTTGCCTAAACGATAAAATAACAAATAAATATACTAACGTTAACTTAAATTCAAAGCAAATGATGAAGCAGGTAAAATTCAAATTGCCTCTGAGGAGTCTGGCCATTGCCGGTGGTCTGTTCCTTTCTGCAACGGCCTTTGCACAGTCAGGTTCTGTCAGAGGTCAGGTCAAGGATGCTTCCGGAGAGCCTATTATCGGTGCCACGATTATGGCAAACGGTAAACCCGTGGGCGTAACCGACCTTGATGGAAACTACGTTGTGAATGTACCTCAGGGCACAGAAATTACGATTACCTATGTCGGTATGACCCCAAAGAAGGTTAAGGCAACCGACAATCTCTCTACAACTCTCGAAGATGATAACAAAACACTCAATGAAGTTGTTGTTATCGGATATGGTGCCGTGAAGAAATCAGACCTTACCGGTTCGGTAAGTCAAATTCAACCGGACAGCAAGAACAAAGGTCTTGTTGTCAATGCACAGGATATGATGCAAGGCAAGATAGCCGGTGTGAACGTCACAACCGGTGGTGGTGTACCGGGTAGTGGTGCCAGTATCCGTATCCGTGGCGGTTCTTCGCTGAACGCGTCCAACGATCCGTTGATTGTGATTGACGGTGTTGCAATGGACAACAACGGCGTACAGGGACTGTCAAATCCTCTCTCTATGGTCAACCCTCAGGACATTGAAAGCTTCAATGTGCTGAAAGATGCTTCGGCAACTGCTATCTATGGTTCGCGAGGTTCCAATGGTGTTATCATCATTACGACCAAACGAGGACATGCCAACCAGCCTGTTAAGGTGTCGTATGCCGGTAGTGTGACGATGAGCATGAAGAAAAAGACACTCGATGTGATGACCGGTGACGAGTATCGTGAGTTCATCAAGAAGACCTATGCAGGCAACCAGCGTGAAGCTTTGGCGCTTTCGCTTCTTGGAAAAGCCAATACCGACTGGCAGAAAGAAATCTATCGCACGGCTTGGAGCCATGACCACAACGTCACAGTGTCGGGATCTCAGAGCTTAGGAAACCCAAAAGAATATCTTCCTTGGCGTGTTTCTGCCGGCTATACCAATCAGCAGGGTATCGTGAAGACCTCTAAGTTTGAGCGCTTCACAGCTGCATTGAACCTCAATCCACACTTGCTGAACGATCACCTTACGCTCAACATGAATGCCAAAGGCATGGTTGCCAAGAACCGTTATGCCGATGGTGACGCTATCGGTGCAGCTACACGCATGGACCCAACTCAGCCTGTTTATGACACAACTTCAGCTGACAAAGATAACTTCGGAGGATATTTCGCATGGCGTGGACCCGGTGCTTCTCTCAATGATCCGACTTATCCTTTCAACAAAAACAGCCTTGCTCCCAACAACCCTGTTGCTGACTTGATGCTCAAGAACGACCGGGCTACAAGCCGAGACTTTATCGGTAATGCCGATGTTGACTATCAGGTACACGGCTTCGAAGACCTCCGCTTGCATGCAACTGCCGGTGCTGACATTGCAGAAGGTAAGCAAACTACAGACGTTGACCGTACATCTCCGTTGGCTTTCTACTTTGGTTCTACCGGTTTCAAGAAGTCGTTGAAGCGCAATCTGTTGCTCAATGCCTATGCACAGTACTATCATGACTTCAAAGATAAATATCAGAACCACTTTGATATCATGGCTGGTTATGAATGGCAGCACTTCTGGAGAAAGGAAACAAAACGCTACCTATCTTATTATCCAAAGACAAACAGCGTGCATCCGGGTGAGCTTAACAGCGATTCCGGACAGGACTACAATGGTGATGGCAAGAAAGAAGACTACAAATATATGACAGAGAACTATCTCGTTTCATTCTTCGGGCGTGCCAACTGGAACTGGATGCAGCGCTATTATCTTACGGCAACTGTCCGTGCTGATGGTGCATCACGCTTCAAGAAGCACTGGGCTACATTCCCATCTTTCGCTTTCGCATGGCGCGTCAAAGATGAGAATAAGTTCAAAGAGATTAAATGGCTCTCTGATTTGAAACTGAGATTAGGTTGGGGTATGACCGGACAACAAGAAGGAATCGGCGACTATACCTACTTCGATATCTATCAGATTAACACAGGAACCAACAACTATTATCCTTTAACAGGTGACGGTTCAATGGTTCGTCCCGATGCAGTTAACAAGGATTTGACTTGGGAAACCACCACAACTTATAATGTAGGTCTCGACTGGGGTATCCTTGATCAGCGCCTCACAGGTAGCATTGATTGGTACTTCCGCAAGACAACCGACCTGTTAAACACGGTATATGTGCCCGCAGGTTCTAACTTCCGAAATCAGGTTTCATCGAATATCGGTAGCCTTACCAATACGGGTATCGAGGCAACTTTAAGCTGGACAATCCTCAATCAGCAGAATTCTAAAGACTGGTTCTGGAAAGTTGACTACAACTTCACTTACAACAAGAACAAGATTACGAAGCTAACCGGCGGTAGTTCAGACTACTATGTATCACCGGGTGGAATGGGAATATCCGCTGGAACGGGTCTAAACGTAGGCGCACATAAAGTCGGTTATCCTGCAAACTCATTTCTTGTATATCAGCAAGTGTATGATCAGAACGGCAAACCTATCGAAGGTGCTGTCGTAGATCGCAATGGAGATGGACAGATTACAGATGCCGACCGCTACATCTACAAGCAGGCTGCACCTCCTGTTACTATGGGCCTGTCATCTCGTTTGGAATATAAGAACTGGGACTTTGGCTTCAGTTTCCGTGCCAACATCGGCAACTATGTTTACAACGACAAGTATGCTGATCGTTCAAACATGAACCCTGCCGAGATTGTTTCACCCTCCAACTATCTCTCAAACCGTCCTCGTGCACTCCTGTCTGACAATTGGCAGACCTACGATGAGCGTGCTTTGCTGAGCGATCGCTGGATCCAGAATGCTTCATTCCTGAAACTTGACAACGTTACTTTAGGCTATAGTTTCAGCAAACTGTTCAATACAAGCATCTCAGGTCGCATTTATGGCACCGCTTCTAACCTATTAACGATTACCAAATATGACGGCATTGACCCTGAAGTTACAAACTTTGTTGACGGCAAATGGGTCATGGGAATTGACAATAATGTATATCCACGTCCGATGTCATTCATCCTTGGTGTCAACCTCAACTTCTAATTTTTAAAGAATACACAGTATGAAAAAATCTATTAAGAATATACTTCCAGCTGCAGCACTACTGCTGTCTATGGGATTGAGTTCTTGTATAGGCGACCTTGATGTAACCCCGATTGATCCTAACAAGAACACTAAAGCTAATCCCGATCAGCTATTTACCAAGTGTTACGCTGACCTCGCTTTAGCGGGTCAAAGTGGACCAGATGGAGACTGTGATATCGATGGTTTAGATGGTGGTACGACTGGTTTCGTACGCCAACTATTCAATACCAACGAGCTTCCTACAGACGAAGCAATCTGTAACTGGGGAGATCCTGGCATAGCAGAGTTCAATTATATCAGCTTCGATTCTAACCATCCAATGGCTAAAGGCTTTTATTATCGCCTGTATTTTGGCGTTACTATCTGCAATCAATACCTTGCAACCTTTGCTAAAGTGGATGAAACGAAGACAGCAGAAGTGCGTTTCCTGCGTGCATTGAACTATTATTATCTGATGGATCTTTATGGAAACGTGCCGTTTACAGAGCAAGTTTCTGCTGCAGCTGCACCTCAATACACACGCAAACAGATGTATGATTACCTTGAGAAAGAGTTGCTTGAGATTGAACCGAAACTCTCTGCAGCCACTCCAAAGAAATCAACCGAAGCTGGTTATGGCCGTGTTGACAAGGCTGCTGCATGGATGTTACTGGCTCGTTTGTATCTCAATGCACAGGTTTATACGGGAACAGCACAGTGGCAAAAGGCTGCTGAATACGCTAAAAAGGTAATGGATTCCAACTATAAGCTTTATACTGGTGCGACAAAGAACGGCTGGACGGCTTACCAACAGCTCTTTATGGGCGACAATGGAGAGAACGGTGCTTCTGTCGAAGCAATCTTTCCAGTACTTCAAGACGGTAAGAAGACTGCTTCATTTGGTACGACTTTGTTCCTCATGGCCAGCACATTCGATGCCGGAGTCATTGTAAATTCGAACGGAACTGCAGGTAACAACACGTCAGAGAACTGGGCTGGTAACCGCGCTCGCAAGAGTTTGGTCGACAAGTTCTTCCCCAACAACAACGCACCTTACGTTCATGCCAACCAAATGACTGCTGCTGCAGGTGATGACCGCGCCCTCTTCGATGCATTACAAGCCGATGGAAACAAGCGCAACATAGACCAGGCAAATGCTGATCAGGTAAGTGTTTTCTCCAATGGTTTCGCAGTTGCCAAGTTCACTAACTTCCATTCAGACGGTTCTGCCGGTCATGATGCCAAGTATCCGGATACCGATTTCTTCCTGATGCGTGTTGCAGAGGCCTATCTCACCTATGCAGAAGCAACGGCACGCCTAAACGGTAATCAGACGACAGCAGAGGGAACAGCTGCTGTTAACGCCCTCCGCAAACGTGCACATGCCCAAGAACGCACCGGCGGAAGCTATACTTTGGACGACATTCTCGATGAATGGAGCCGTGAATTCTACTTTGAAGGACGTCGTCGCAGCGACCTCATTCGCTTCGGACGCTTCGGTGGTAACAACAATTATACATGGCCTTGGAAGGGTGGCGTGCATGAAGGAACGCAGATTCCTGCTACAAAGAACATCTACGCCATACCTACAAACGACAAGAATGTCAATCCAAATATCAAACAGAACCCTGGTTATTAATTCAGAATATATAAGGGAAGGAGACTCGTTCTCCTTTCCTAACCAAACAACATTTTAAACTGAATAACAATGAAAAATATATTAAAGTCAACCTTGTTACTCATGTGCGGAGCCTTTATTTTGGCCTCATGTGCAGACGACAACGACTCTAATCCGGTGCTTCAGAAGCCTACGAAGTTCGTCTTGAACACGCCCGCATTAGCAACAAACGGCACGTACGACCTCGCCAACTCATCGACAGTAGAGTTCACATGCACACAACCTGACTACGGGTTTCCTATCACAACGAAATACACTATCGAGGTAGCGACCAAGGCCGACATGTCGAATGCCACCACAATGAGCAACAGTTTCAAGACTGCCAAGATGCAAGTTGACGCAGCAGAAATGGCAGCTGCACTGACCGAACAGGCCACAAAGGAAGGTAAAACCGAGGCCGATTTCCCTATTGACATTCCTGTTTATGTGCGTGTGAAAGCCACTCCACTGACTGCCATGGGCTCTGAAATCGACAGTTTGAACCACAGTTATGCCATACAGTCAAACATTGTGACGCTAAAACACGTTCATCTGGCCTTCTCATTGCCTCCGGTAAGTCTTCCTGAACATATCTATATTACGGGTAGTTTCAATAACTGGTCATGGGATAATCCATTGGATATGGTTATGGTTAATGGCGTTGACCACGTCTATTGGCATCTTGTTTACATTGACGGAACGGGTATCAAGTTCAACACTGCCAAGAAATGGGACGGCAACGAGAAAGGCTTTGCCGGCATTACTGTCAATGCTTCAAGTGAATTGGGCAGCGAAATCAAGGATGCAGGAGGCAATATTGCCTCGTCAAATCCTGGCTGGTATCTCATGATTGTAGATGCAAAGGTAGTAGGACGCGATATCAGTTACGACGTGACCTTCAATAAACCAAATGTATATCTCATTGGTACTGCCACACCAGGAGCATGGGCAGAGGAGCAACCTGATCAGGTTTTCACGGTTCCAACCACGAAAGATGGTCAGTTCGTTTCACCTGCTTTCGCCAATAACACAAGTGGTGACTCTGGTCTTCGTGTGTATGCAAAGATTCCTGGTTACGACTGGTGGAAGTCTGAGTTCATGGTATTCGACAAGAAGATCAAGTATCGTGGCAACGGAGGTGACCAGGAACGTGTCAATGCCACGGCCGGACAGAAGCTCTATCTGAACTTCACTTCTGAAACCGGAGAAATCAAGTAATCACCTAACAGATAAAGTATAACACAATGAAAAAGTTATCATTATATATCACACTCGCACTTGCAGGCCTCTTCATGGGGGCTTGCAGTGACGACTACACGGACTGGACAAGTCCTCAGTCGAATGCACAGGAAGACGCCATCACCTTTCCCGACTTCAAAGCAACGGCCGTGAAAGCCTTTGACTTGAATAATCCCGGTGCTCAGGTAAAGACCTTTGCACTCAACGAAGCTGCCCTTCCGGAGGGTTATAAGCTTGCCAATGCACGCATAGAACTAACGGCCGACGGCGTGGCCAATGCCAAAACTACAACTGTAAGCACTACCCTTGCAGGTTTGGCTGACAGTGCTACGATACAGAAAGTGGTTTCTGAAGCGTTCGGACTCCGCCCTATTCCCCGCACACTTAATGCACATGTATTTGTCAACGCCATTAAAAACGGACAAGCAGCTTATATCGATGCAGGTACCGTTAAGGTTGTTGCAACACCTAAAGCGCCGAAGATTGACACAGAATACTATCTGACTGGTAATATCAACAACTGGGAGAACAGCGACAACACGTATGCTGTGAAGAACAGTGGTGCCGATGTTTACACCGATCCTGTATTCAATATCACGCTCACAGCAGCGCAGGTTGCAGGCCAAAGCAAGGTAGAATTCAAACTCACACCAATATCCAAAATTGGCACAAAGGACTGGAGTGAGTGTATCGCTGCAGCCAAGGAAGATGGCAAACTTGTTGGCAACAATGCAGGAGGCAACATCAGCTTCGACGTTGTTCCTGGCGCAAAGGTATATAAACTCAGTTTCAACCTGCTCGACCAGACATGGACTTGCACTCCGTTGAGCTTTGATGACTATCTTTATATGGCTGGAGATGCCAACGGTTGGAAGCATATTGACTATCTCTATGGCAAGGAACACGACGGTAAGTACACAGGCTACATGTATCTGAACAAGAATGGTTTCAAGTTCTGTACACAGCCTTCATGGAATGGTGACAACTATGGCGCAGGCCTTTCTACTGCAGGTGGCGACATCACCATAAGCGAACCAGAGGGCTACTACAAAGTAGATGTCGACCTTGCCAATTCTACGATGAGCCTCACTGCTATCACTCGCATCGGCGTTATCGGTGATGCTACTGTAGGAGGTTGGGGAAGTGACCAGGCAATGACCTATAATGAAGCTGACCGTGCATGGGAAATCAGTAATATTACACTGACTAATGGAACGATAAAGTTCCGTGCCAACAACGATTGGAAGATTAGTTGGGGCGGCACTGTTAACAGCTTGACGACCGACAATGGTGATAATATTACAGTCACAGCAGGCACTTACAACATCAAACTCTATGCTTGGGCAGATGGTAAGGGCAAGTGTGAGTTGACTCAGGTTGCACCAGCTAAGCAAAACAAATAATATGAAACGAGAGTCTGTTTTGCAGTACTTTCATTCATGATAAATAGGGAGCAGCCATCGGATTTGACATTCGATGGCTGCTTTTTTATGGCAGCATCCTTTAAAGTGTGTAACTTATCTTTCTTTTATCTGTTTGGAAAAGCCATTCAAGTATTGTCCTGATTTCACTTTCAGAAAGTCGTCCTCTTACGATTTCTGAAACGTTTTCTATTACTGTTATGGGAAGTAAACATAGATTTTCTACTCTGTTCAACATTCAAATTCTTATCAAATTTATCAATAATACAGAAAGTTTCTATAGGTTTGTCTTGGGTTATCATCGCTTAATTATTTTTAAGTTATTGATTTTCAACTATGGAATCACAAAAGAACAACGAGTTCACTAACTTTTACAAGGACTTTCTTAACTCGAATTCGTGTAAAGATAAGAAAAATGACTTACACTTTCTTATAGGACTGTACCGAATAACCTAAAACTTATATAGAGCTGGAGTAAAATATATCTAATCTGAAAATGAAAGGTGCATTCGTTAATTCGAATGCACCATACAGAAGTTCAATTAATGTGTTGGGATAGAAATAAATTTATCCCCCCATTAGAAAATAAAAATAATTATCATATCAACCAAACCTATTCATCTGTACCAAACAGATTGAATTCAACAATACTAACACGACCTGTTGTAGGCATTTTCAAGATACTATATTTAAGATAACGTGCCTTAGGGCGACTCAAAAGTGTGATATTCTGATATCCACCACTCGTTTGAATAGTTCCCAACGACTTCCAAGTTACATTATCTTTCGACACAGCCACCTCAACTTCTTGGGGTGCATATCGGTTGGTAGTCCAAGACCACGAGGTCGTATTAATGCCTGTGATTGTCTTCACTCCACCTACATCAATCGTGATAGTGAAGCCTTGACCACTGCGTGCGACATCCGTCCAATAGTTTCCATCGATAAGATTCGTGCCAGGATTTTCTGCTCCTTCACTTAATGTAATCGTCCATGAGCTTCTATCAAGCACATTATTAACTTCAGGTTCTCCCATCTTCATCGTTTGCAGTGCTCCTTTCTCGATCTTAGCCGTGAGGTCATTGAGATCGGGAATGGGCGAAATATAAGTGTTTGCTTGCGCTGTTTCAATGCTCGTCAGTGCCACATCGAAGTTCAAGCTAACTTTCTGCTCATTCTTTTTCAGTTCGTTGATTTTGGTTGCCACAATATGGAACGTATCAGAATGTTGCTCACCAGCTTTGATAAGGATTTGTGAGGTTTCAATCTTTTTGCCCGTCTTATCTTGCAACTCCAATCCTACATTGGACGCCTTGGCATCACGGAGTTCTATATTCACACGCACATCTTGGCTTGTGGGCTTCTGCGTTTTAACCACAAAGGGCATGTTAACTCCTGCGGATAGTCCTTCGTCCGTATGATCAATACGGAATGTCTTTGGTGAAGGTGTTAAATAATCCACGCGTTGCAGATAGACATAAGTGGCAGTCCACTCATCTTCAACCGCATCGTTATCACTATGGCATCCGCTCAATAACAATAAACTTGCTATGATGAAGCCACTCATTTGGAATTTATTATATTTGCATTTCATAACTTTTTATTTTTATTTCCAGTCTGTATGCTCATCCGTAGACTTAATTCCTTGAACCCAAACAGGAGTCACATCCGTGGTGAGCGTGTGTCCTTTTCCTGTTGCATCTTTGAAAACATTACCAGTCCCCTCGTTAAATCGCCAATAAGCTTCTAAGCCTTTTGCCTTCGGGCTCACGGTTGATTGGTTTTTCTGTATTTGTGTTTCGGTGCGACAAACCGACCATACGCGGGCTTCGGTCATCAGAATTTTACAGCCACCCCAACGGCTAAAAGGATCGTCGCCTTTGGTAAACCATTTGAATTGCTTGAAGGTTGTAGCCCCAGCTGGAATATCTTTGACACCAGCAAAAGCACCATTGATATACAAACGATAGTGAGAGCCGTCGCAAGTAAGTGCCAAATGCTGCCATTTATTAGGTACGAAAGAGAACGTAGGGTTCATATAGATGCGGTTTCTACCCACGATTTGCACCAAAGAGTGTGCCTTATGACTGGCATTATTGCTTTGTGGATCTTCAAAACGAAGCAGTACAAAGTTGGGTTCACCGGGTCCATTGTTCAGAAAAACAGCACGGTCACGGTTACCCGTATTGCTCACTTGAAATTTCACCTCTATTGTATATTCATTATAAGTTTCATCACCCTTAGGCATTGCAGACTCCAACATAGCAGCGCCTGTAAACTGAGGAAGTGCCGAAGTGATTATAGCTTCTGTTGTAATGACAAAAGAGCCGGTCTTTGTCATAGCGGGAAT
Organism: Prevotella sp. HMSC077E09; assembly: GCF_001814685.1. Taxonomy (NCBI): domain Bacteria; kingdom Pseudomonadati; phylum Bacteroidota; class Bacteroidia; order Bacteroidales; family Prevotellaceae; genus Prevotella; species Prevotella sp. HMSC077E09. The sequence goes on from NZ_KV817502.1 coordinate 13,244, forward strand.
ATCGCTATCTTCGCTGACAAGACGTATGGGAATGGCATAACTTTCGCCAATCATTGCCTGTGTCAAAGGCTTAATATTAATTTTAACAGGAGCTATCGAGTATTCACCTTTGGGAATGACTACTTCTGAAGGCATTGTGAAAGCGCCTTCAGGGAGTGGCACATAACTTGTTCCCTGTTGCTCGTTATATTTATTCAACAGTGCAGTATCAACAACTATTTTCAACTTACAATCGTGCGGAGCCTCCTTCGTAAGGCACGGTGTAATCTCTGTTGTCGCACCATCATCAGTGATAATCACCTTTGCACTTGATGCCGTCCGGCTCTCATTGATGAAAGCACTATTATCAAGTGTTTTGTAATCTGCGTCATTACAGGATATAAGTAATATCAAATTACACAATAACATGTATCGAATCAGTTTCATAAGTCTATCATTTTAAAATTCATTTTGTACGGTATGAGCAGCTCAGCTTTCGTAATAGCTGAAGAAACCATACACTATAGAGTTACTCCATACCGCTTTTATTCATTACCTCACAGCAGGATTTTGCGCCTGAATAGCTCTCCTGAAATACTTATAAGAAGGATTGTTTACAGCTTCTCCGTCAATATGATAGGCACCAAATCCACCCTTCATATAGCCATTCAGAGGTTGCCAGCGTGCAAACCCCTCCAATGATCGATAGGGAGTTGCATGCCCGTCACGCGTTGTAAACGGGTACCCTCCATTCAAACAGTCTATGGCACTCTCCAAATTTTCAGTCATCACATATCGGTTTGTGATTTCCTCTTCGGTCATAACCGACTTGAATTTATCCAAACCGATTTGCAAACGGCCGTCCAAGTTGGCTTCCTTTGCAAAATAAGCCTGTATCACATAATAGCTGATGTAAGGTGCTGTTTTCGCATGTAAAGTCTGTGGTTCACCGTCAACGATGAGCAATTTTTCCGGATTGGGCGACTTAGGGCCAATACTCTTCCCAAGTTCTGTAATGAAAACATGCATCAAATCGTTGTTGCTTGCCAACTCTCCTCCGTAGCCATAATGGGGTTCAAAGTCGATATCAAAACCATCGTAATGATACTTATTGATGGTGTCGATAAGAGCATTAGCATATTTCCGGACAGCAGCTTCCTGCTTTTCCACATTACCAGATTCCCATCCCCAAAACTTATTTCGGGTCGCTTCGTCGGTATCATATTCTTTAGGTGTAGCATGTTGTCCTACATAACACGTGAAACTGCAGAACAAAACCTTTGTTCCTTTCACCTTTTGCACAAATTCAAGATCTTTCTTTTTGCCTTCTGTCAAATTGGTAGAATTGTCCCAGAGTGACACAACATCCATTGAATCGGGTAGTCCTGCCAACATGTTTGTAGTAGAAGCGCCGGGATTACTCCAACCTCCAAACCAACCGAACGAAATCGAATGCTTGGTCTTTTTCCACTCTCTGAGTGCTTGATAATAGGTCTCTTTCTTGGCAATCTCCGTGTTTGAGTATTGTGTCATCTGCAAAGCTTCTGCATCTGTCCAGTCACTACACGCGAATACTACCATGGAAAGACCAATCAATGATAGTGCTTTAAAAATACTATGCATAATGTATACTGTTATTCGTTTATAATTTTAAGCGACTCCTTTCGGACATCATGATATTTCCTCTGATAGTCCATAGAAGTCTATCGTTTAGTTTTTCTTTGCCCACGGCAAATCAGTAGCTTCATTATCTGCACCATTCAACAGCTTCACGGCATCTTCATAATTTTTTTTATTCAGATCTCTTTCCGTGTCAGGATAGTGCAAACGGCGCATACCTCGCTGTACATTGGTAATTACCTGTGGGTTCAGATTGTCCAATGAAGGCGCTAATTCAGGGAAGCCTGTACGTCGATATTCAGCCCAAGCTTCAAGCCCCATGGGATACATTGCAATCCATTTCTGGGTGATAATACGCTCCAAGTTCTGATCACTTCCCCCTGCATTCCACTGAATTTTAACTGTCGTATTACGGTGATAGTTATATTTCGAACCGCGGGGATCATTCGCATGACCATCAGGTGTAGCCGTATTATTGTTGATATAGGCTTGAATTGCGGTAGCATCAACACCATATTGCTCCATAGAAAGTTTGATTCCTTCTTCATAAAAGGCTTGTGCCGTTCCACCAACATTCCAACCTCGCAACGCACATTCAGCCTTCAGGAAAGCCACCTCTGCTGCAACACAGATAGGTAATGGCGAAGTTGCTTGAAGCTTTGGTAAAGAATAACCTGCCACATCTTGCTTTTGGAAAGAGGCTTCTCCCGTACGCATTCCTATATAGCGGGTGGGTTCGAAAGCTGAAGTCATGAAATAAGCAGCACAACGAGGATCACCGTAGCCATTCATATAATCCACAATTGAAGAACTTACACGAAGATCGCCCCAACCTGTAGAAGCCAACTGGTATGGATTTCCCTGCACTCCGGGAGACATCAAGGCATTGTATTGGTTAGCATCTATCAAGCCTGCAGGACTCGTGCAAATTTGTTCTGCTGCTGTTTGGTTGCCTATTCTGACCGCTGCACGCAATGCAATGGAGTTTGCCAAGCGTGCCCACTTGCTGTAATCACCACCATAAAGCAAATCATTCGCAGCCAAAGGATGTGATGTAGGATATTGCTTGCTATATTGATACAATATGTTGGCTGCAGAGGTTAAATCGGTAATGACATGTGCATAAACATCTTCAACCGATTCATAAGCCGTGTTAAACTTTCCATTAGCAATGCTGCTATAGGGTATCGGGCCATAACAATCGCACACTCTCATCAGCACTGAGGCTTTCAACAGCGTTGCCATAGCCCAGAAATGACCAGACTTGTGCGTAGCTTTCTCTATGTCATAGAGGTTAACGAGTCCTTTAAGAGGCGTATTAAAAGGTATCGCATTCCAACCTTCCGAGGCATTAAAAGTATCAAAATTTTGTCCTCCCCAACGGTTAGAGCATGTCATATAGCCTCCTAACGCGCCAACCATCTGATCAACCATCTGTGAATTGTTCTGTTGGACAAACATCAAAGGCTCCATCATTGCAGGGAGTAACATTGTCGGGTCGGCTTTATAGACAGCATATTTGTTCGTATTGTACTCTTCAAAATTGTCAGTACAGCCGACAACACCTAAAGTGAGGAAGAAGAGTCCTATTATTTTGCTTATATTTTTCATAAGAATATTCACCATTTTTAGAATTGAACTTTAACATTAAAACCGATGTTCCGAGTAGAGGGCTGCATGAAATAATCAACACCCTGATAGTAGTTGCTGCTTGTTGATGCCGAGAGTTCAGGATCAAATGGAGCTTTACAATAAATCATCCAAAGGTTACGCGCCAGCAAACCAACTGACAAGTTCATCTTGTTGTTAAACCACTTCTTGGGGAAGTCATAACTCAAACTCAACTCCTGCAGGCGCACATTTGTTGCGCTATACAGGTAATAGGCACCATAACCACCTTCTGCCGTAGAAATTGTCTGATAGTATTTCTTTGCATCAACCTTAGCGAAGTTGACTGGGACACCACCATTATCGCGTGCATCTGCAGTTGCTTTCGAACCACCGTAGTAGTCAAGTATACCTTGGGTTGCAGAGTATGCCAAGCCACCTACACGTGCTGCAACAACAAAACCAAGCGTAAATCCTTGATAAGAAACAGAGTTGTTCCAGCCCATGTTATAACAAGGTGCCAAGCGACCAACCTTGCGCTGCCCCACTTCCTGCATACTCAGATTTCCCGAAGAGGGGTCTATGGCAATACTTCCATTAGGATCTCGCTTCAACTCATGCTTGATATAGATATCACTCATGGTACCACCTTCACGCAGGATTACTTGTGGAGCGACAGAACTTGCACCCAGATAAGACTTTTGGATTTCAGGAATACCCTGACTGTTTACACTTGCTTTCGACAATTCCTTAATTCTATTCTGGTTTAATGTATAAGTGAGAGTTGATGAAACTCCAACCTTTCCAAAAGTGTTGCGATAGCCCAATGCCAATTCTATACCTTGGTTCTGTACATTTCCACTCTGTACAATCTGCTCTGAATACAGAGAAGATGTACTCGTTTTGCCATAAATCGTTTGATTATAAGTGTTCGAACGATAGAAGGTTACATCTAAATTAATGGTATTTTTCAAGAACTTTGCATTCAGACCAAGTTCCCATGAACGGGTATTTTCAGGCTTCATGTGCTCTAACGGGGCAACATTCGACTTTTCCCACAAATGAGTTTGATTGTTGAAATGGTAGCTTGGATTTGAAAGGAAACGATCAAATGCCGATGCTACATTTGAATAAGAAGCGCGAACCTTTGCAAAAGTAATCCATTCCGGAAGTTTAGTCATATTTGAAATTACAGCCGATAAACCTACCGAAGGATAGAAGAATGACGACTGATCGGAATAAGCCAACTGAGAAGCCCAGTCATTTCGTCCCGTAACGGTCAGGTAAAGCATATCCCTATAGCCTAATTCTATCGAGCCAAAGATAGATTGTGTCTGGTCATGCCAACCTTCCTGTATCGTCTTATACTTATTGGCGTAGTTGATATTATTCATCGCAAAGAAGTTTGGTATCAGCAAGTTACCTGCACCACCCGCAGCTTCAAACACCTGATCTTTAATCGATGTGCCGATATTTGCAGTGAGATTATAATCTTGTCCAAAGCGCTTGTTGATGTTAACTATCACATCTCCGTACAGTGTTCGGTCGTGTTGCGTCTGATCTCCATAACCACCATTCGCATCAGAGATTGTCAATAGTGTTGAAGCATAGTTCTTATTCAACAGACGATATTCCGAGTTGTCAACCCGAACACGTCCTACAACATTCAGCCAGTCAAGCACATTCCACTTTAAGGATGCATTCAACATATAACGATGTTTATCGGTTGTGCGTTCCATTCTGTTTTGTATCCAATAAGGATTTTGCAAAGAATGCACACCTTCACCATAAGGCCAATACTGCGTCATATAGCCCAATACGGGATCCCAACGTTCATAATTACGAATTTCATTGAAGTCATCACCACGTGGAAAGAGGTATAATGCCGGCAGAGGGTTGTTATATTTTCCCTGAGAGACTATATTTGCATCTTTCTGCAGAATATAATTCGCGCCGAAATCCAACACGAGTTTATCATCAAGAAACGAGGTTGTATTGCGTGCCGTAAAGTTATAACGCGAGTAAGAATTCCTTGGAACAATTCCCTTTGCATTTGTTGTTGAAAGCGATATGTAAGTTTGGTTCTTGCTGTTACCCGTCGACAAAGATACCGAGTTTATGATATTAGAGCCGGTATTAAAGAATTTGGCGATATCAAAATCACCATTTTGCTTAGTTCCCCAACTCATCAGACCTGAGCTTGTGCCATAGCTGTTCTGAATTTTAGGCAGGAAAGTAGCACGTGAGAAAGTGCTGCTGTTGCTCACTGTGACTGTTGTCTTATCTTTACTTCCTCGCTTCGTATTGATAATAACTACACCATTAGCTGCATCACTACCATACAGTGCAGCAGCAGAGGGGCCTGTCAGCATGTTCACACTCTCGATATCTTCGGGGTTGATATCGGCAGAACTTTCGGAACCCATAGGGGTTGAATAGGCACCTTCACCACCACCAAAAGAATGGTTGTACATGGGTACACCATCTATCACATACAACACATTGTTGCTTTTCTCAATAGATTTTATACCACGCATCACTACACGCACTGCACTTCCAGCGCCACCGGCACCCGAATTGATTTGAACACCCGCAACCTTACCAACCAATGAATTCACGAAATTGGCATCTTTGTTGCGCGTAAGTTCTTCGGCCGACACTTTCTGAACATTATAACTCAAGGCTTTTTCAGCGCGTTTGATACCCAAGGCCGTTACAACCACCTGATCAATCGTGTGTGCCTCCGGCTTGAGAGTAATATTCAGATTACCGCTTCCTGTTACCTTTACCTCTTGAGAATTCATGCCAATGTAACTCACTGAAAGGACTGCACCTTTTGGAGCAGTTAATGTGAACTTGCCATCAATGTCAGTAATTACGCCATTGGCTCCGGTCTTACCACCTTTTATGCGAACCGTTGCACCAATGACAGGTTCACCTGCATCATCGACAACTCTTCCTGTTACCTTTACATCACCATTAGTTTGTCGTGTTTCCATGCTTTTTAGAACTGTCACATCCATAGTTGCAGCAATCAGGTTCCTACTGGAATTTCCAGCAAAGGCGACATGATTACCGGCAAAAACTTCCAGACAACAGCAAGACAGAAGAACACTTACCGGGAGGATTTTTCCTGTTTTCATTAGATTAATATATTTGTTAACATTTTAATTAGTTAAGAGAGCCTTAGTAATGGATATAAGGACATCTTATCACTATGGTATTGTTATTAATTATTTCGATATTTAGGTTTATGTTTGCAAATATAACATAAGAAGCTGTTACAATTTAATGTAATACATAAAATTTAGTGTTTATAAACAAATTTGTATGGTGATTTAAAATAAATTAAGCTATAAGAAAGGTTTACCATATCTAAATTATTAATTTATCTAAACTTATAATTTGAAAGCAAACCCAGAGAAAACGACACTTTCTGAAATAAAAAAGAGTAAGAAACAACATTAACACAAAGTTTATCCCGATAAAATAACGGAAGTTCTACATTCTTCTCCTTCAATAATCTTTTTGTATTTTACACATAATATTTTAAACAATTCATTCTCCTTAAAGTATCTTCTGTTTTTCATCAACTTTTCCACGACTTTTCAATAAATGAGAAATAAAAGGAAAGAAATTTAGAAACATCAACAAAAGAGAGATTTGATAATCAACAAGTTAACTTTCCTAAAAGCAACAACTATAACAAGAACAAGAATAATAAAAGAGGAAAAGAGAAAGAAAATATCCTCCCCAATCCTCCCAGAAGGAGGAAGTTCGCCGATAACAAGATTACCCATATCCCGAAAACGGCACACGACAATCGATAAGAGTAAAAGGACTGCCAGCGCCGCTGACCTGCAGGGGCATTGCAATCTGCGTCAAAACAGCGTGTAATCTGCATCAAGTTATCGTGTCATCTGCGTCAGATTGCGTGGTAATCTGCATCAAGTTACAGCGCAATCTGCATCAAGTTACAATCTAATCTGCAACTGATTAAAAACAAAGGAGCAGCGGGAGACACAACCACCCGCAATGACATCAAACAGGGAAGACCTCTGACGGGAATTCCAAACATAAGCTGTGAAGCATCAGCAAGATATCAAAGGCGAAAGGCGGACAAATGAGAACACCAAAGAAAAATAGCCTTTTGTTTTGCTATTCCACGCGTTTACCTTATCTTTGCAATCAAAAATAAAACCGAAAAAGATGAATCTTAAAATCAGACTAACCGTGATGAACTTCCTGGAATTTGCCGTCTGGGGAGCCTATCTTACCTGCATGGGAATTTATTTGGGCAACATTGGCATGGGTACACATATCGGAACATTCTATGCCGTGCAAGGCATCGTCTCTATATTTATGCCTGCTGTTATGGGAATTATAGCCGACCGATGGATACAGGCACAACGCTTGATGGGCTTCTGCCACCTGCTTGCCGGCCTATTCATGTTTGGCACAGCCTGGTATGGCTATCAAGCCGGCCACAATGCCAACTTCACCACGCTGTTCCTGCTCTATTCCTTGAGCGTCGCTTTCTATATGCCTACATTGGCATTGACCAATTCTGTGGCCTATTCTGCACTCACCCAAGCGGGCCTCGACACCGTGAAAGCCTTTCCTCCGATACGCGTTTTCGGAACCATCGGCTTCATCTGCACGATGTGGTTCGTTGACATCATGGGCTATAAGAGCACGCAGATGCAATTCGTTGTGAGCGGTGTACTGAGCATACTGTTGTTTCTCTACTCTTTCACGCTGCCCAAATGCGCTGTCTGCAAGACAGGACAGAAGAAGAGTCTTGTCGATGCTTTCGGACTCAAGGCCTTTGCACTTTTCAAGCAAAAGAAGATGGCTATCTTCTTCATCTTCTCCATGTTGCTCGGTGTCAGTCTGCAGATTACCAATGGCTTTGCCACTCCATTCATTGAAAGTTTCAAGAGCATACCTGAATATGCAGGTACGTTCGGCGTGAAATATCCCGTCATCCTCTACTCTATCTCACAGATCAGCGAAACCCTCTGCATTCTGATGATTCCGTTCTTCATGAAGCGTTATGGCATCAAGAACGTCATGCTCATCGCTATGTTTGCTTGGGTGTTGCGCTTCGGACTGCTCGGATTGGGCAATCCCGGTGGTGGAGTATGGATGTTCATCACTTCAATGATTATCTATGGCGTGGCATTCGACTTCTTCAACATCTCCGGATCGCTCTTCGTTGACAAGGCTACCGACCCATCGATACGTTCCAGTGCACAAGGACTTTTCATGCTCATGACGAATGGTATCGGGGCAACCGTAGGTTCATTTGCTGCACAGGCGGTCGTCGACAGCCACACCACTGCCGGCATAACCACGTGGCCCAGCTGCTGGTTCACCTTTGCCGGCTATGCCCTTCTGGTATGCGTCAGCTTCGCACTGATGTTCCGTCCGGGCACTAAATCAAAAGAATAATGGGGAAAATCAGACTGAAATTCAATAACATTTCCGAAATAGTCGGCACGATGGGCATTGGTGTTATCGTGCTGACTGACGAGGCTTTGACGCGCCAAATCTCCATCACATGCGATGAAGACATGATAAGAGCGTTCGGTCTTCGCATGGCCCACGCCCCGGGAGTAGACAAACTACTTGCCGAAGCAACGGGAAAACTGCTGAAAGAGACCGGACACATGCTTGAAGTATATATCTTCAACCTGACTGATGGGCAATATCGTACATTGCTGATAGACAATGAAACCAAGGCCGTGACCAACGTCAGAGCCAGTGACGGTGTGCTCATGGCATTGGCCAACGACCTGCCTATCTATATCGACGAAGCCTTGATGAATAGTCAGTCTACCCCCTTTGACATGGCAAAGACCAACCGAATGTCACTGCCTATCAATGCCCTGACCGATGAGATGCTGCAAATGGCACTCGACAAGAGCATCAAAGACGAGGACTATAAAATGGCTGAATACCTGAACGAGGAGCTGAAACGCCGCAAGAGTAAGGAAGCATGAAAGAGGAAAGATATTTTTATGTGCCCGATGCAGCCTCAACAAATGAACTTCCTGCTGAAGAAGCAACCCACGCTCTGCGCGTGCTTAGGCTGCAAAATGGCGATGACATGTATCTGATGGACGGCCGGGGAAACTTCTATCATGCTGAAGTGAGTCTGGCTACCCACAAGAAATGCCTCTACACTATCAAGGAGAACCTGCCTCAACAGAAGACTTGGCGCGGACATATCCACCTGGCCATTGCCCCAACCAAAAACATAGACCGCATGGAATGGCTTGCAGAAAAGGCCACGGAAATAGGCTTTGACGAGTTGAGTTTCCTGCATTGCGCCTTTTCTGAACGTAAAGTGCTGCGTGCTGACCGCATCGAAAAGATTGTCGTTTCAGCGGCCAAGCAGAGTCGCAAGCCGTGGATGCCACAGGTGAATGCACTTGAGAGCTTCAAGGATTTTATAACAAGACCACGCGAAGGACGCAAGTTCATTGCCCACTGCTATGAAGAAATAGAGAAAAAAGACTTCTTCAACGAAATCATGGGCGACAAAAAGAACGAGCAGATAACAGTGCTTGTTGGGCCGGAAGGTGACTTTTCGATTGATGAAGTGCAGTTGGCCATGGCGCAAGGCTACGAAAGCATTTCGCTCGGAGAGAGCCGACTGCGCACTGAAACGGCAGGACTCATGGCCGTCACCATGGCACAAATCTCTTTAAGATTATGAAGAAACTAAGTTATATGCTTGTCGGTCTGTTGCTGATTTGCTTGTCAGCCTGCACCGACAACAGCTATCTGAACGCCATTCCCGGCGAGAGTACAGCCCTTATTTCGATGGATCCTGCCCGAATGAGTGGCGTGAACAATGTGGCCGTACTCAAGACTTTACTCTACATGACGAATACCAACAAGAGCGGTATTGATGTCAGTCACAGGATTTTTCTTTTCGAATCGCCCGACGGGAACCTTGGTCTCTGTGCCAAAGTAAAGGATGCTGACGAACTGGATGAGACATTCAAAGGCCTCGCCGCTAAGGGCTTGTGTCCTAATCCGGTGAAAAGAAGAGGCTTTCATTTCACGGTTTTGAAAGACACATGGGTGGCAGGCTGGAGCGACCAGGCTTTCCTCGTAATGGGACCTGTCACAGCTGACGCACAGGCTGCCCTGCAACAGCAGATATCTCAATATCTGAAACAAGACGAAAACGAAGGAATCATGAGCAGCAGACTATATGCCAAGCTCGATTCTATTGATGCGCCGATGAGCATGGTGGCCCAGGCTGCTGCACTTCCCGAGCAGTTTGTTGCCCCTTTCACACTCGGAGCACCCAAAGGAGCAGATGCTTCGCAGGTGCTGATTGCTGCAGAAATGAATATCAAAGCACAGGTGATGCACATCAATGGCGAGACTTTCTCGTTTAATTCCCGTGTGAACGAAGCCTTGAAAGCTGCCCATAAGATTTACCGTCCCATTCAAGGCAAATACATTTCAGCCATGCCTCGCGATGCCATGATGGGCATGTTTCTCAATGTCGACGGTCAGAAATTCCTGCCTCTCATGCAGTCCAACAAAGGCATTCAGGCACTGTTGACAGGCATAAACACGGCCATTGACATGGATAATATTATTCGAAGCATCAACGGTGAAATGGCAATCATCACGCCTACGTATAGTTCGGACAGGCTTTCCATGAGTATGACGGCACAATTGGCCAACACCAACTGGATCAAGGACATTGACTATTGGAAACAAAGTTGCCCTGCCGGTGGGAGAATCCTTGATTGGAAACCCAATGCCTGGTATTATACGAGCGACAAAACCACTTTCTTTTTCGGCGTCAGCAATGACAAACAGTTCTTCAGCGGGAGTGATAAGGAAGAGGCAGAGAACTCCATTTACCCCGCCAAAGAGCAACTTGATGCTGCCATTCAGAAAGAAGTGAAAGGCCAAAAACTTGTGATGATTATCAACATGGCAGCCATATCAGAGGGCAAGGCAGGCGCCGTAACCACAATGCTGAAGCCAGTCTTCGGCAATATCAATACGATTGTTTATACCTTAAAATAGAGAAATTGGAAACCATAAGATTTAATTCTGTTGTTCCAAAGGTCTTTGCTTCGCTTGCCAATCAACTGAATTCAGAGATCTGGAACACGGAAGCTATCTTCAAAAAAGGACATCTTTACCTCGTTGAAGCAGACTCCGGAAAAGGCAAAAGCACCTTTTGCAGCTATGTTATTGGCTATCGCCGTGACTACAGCGGACGTGTGATGTTTGATGAAAACGACACGATGAACTTCAAAGTGAGAGACTGGGTAGAGCTGCGCCAGCGCCACATCAGCCATCTCTTTCAGGAACTTCGCCTCTTCCCTGAACTCACAGCATTGGAGAATGTGGAGATCAAGAACAAGATAACAGGCTTCAAGAGTCGCGAACAGATTGTGGAATGGTTCGACATGTTGGGCCTTGGCGACAAACTGAATGCAAAGATCGGCCATATGTCGTTTGGTCAACAGCAACGTGTGGCCATGCTTCGCGCACTCGTGCAACCCTTTGACTTCATTCTTGCCGACGAGCCTATCAGTCACCTTGACGACACCAATGCCGGCATCATGGCCGACATCATGATGCGCGAAGCCAAGGCGCAAGGGGCCGGAGTGATTGTGACCAGCATCGGCAAACACATGAACCTTGAATACGAAAAGACGTTTAAGCTATGATTTTAGTTTGGAAATTACTACGTCAGCATATCAGCATTCCACAGTTTGCAGGCTTCTTCTTTGCCAATCTTTTCGGCATGTTGATTGTTCTGTTGGGCTATCAGTTCTACAATGATGTGGCTCCTGTGTTCACCGCTGAAGACAGTTTCATGAAGAGCGACTTTCTGATTGTCAACAAGAAGATAGGCACAGCGAGTACTATCAGCGGTCGCAGCAACACATTCACGGATGAAGAGATTGACGATTTGAGCCAACAACCGTTTGTCAGCAGTGTGGGAAAGTTCACGGGAACAGCCTACAAAGTTGATGCTAACATGAGTGTGAACGGCACTTCGGTGCTCAACAACGGCGAAATCAGCTTTGAAAGTATTCCCAATGCTTTTGTAGACACAAAACTGAGCAACTGGCAATACAACCCCGGTGACAGGACTGTGCCGATTATTCTGCCGCGCATTTACTTGACCATGTATAACTTTGGGTTCGCCCAGAGCCATTCATTACCCAAAATCAGCGAGGGACTTGTGGGCATGATTGACTTCCAAATATTCATTCATGGGCACAACAAGGAAGGGCAGTTCAAAGGAAAAGTCATCGGTTTTTCCAACCGATTGAGTTCAATTCTTGTCCCCCAAGCGTTCATGGACTGGAGTAATGAGGTCTATGCACCTGGAGATGTCCATGCCCCCACACGCCTGATCATAGACATGAGCAATCCCGGTGACCGGCAGTTTATGAAATATCTCGACCGCAAAGGATATGAAATCGAGAACGACAAGCTGAATACCGAGAAGACAACCTACTTTCTTCGTATGATGGTAACCATGGTGATGATTGTCGGACTGATTATCTCTGTCTTGAGTTTCTATATCCTCATGCTTAGCATCTATCTGCTTGTGCAGAAGAACTCGAGCAAACTTGAAAATCTCTTGCTCATTGGATATAAGCCCACGCAGGTGGCCCGCCCCTACCAGCTGCTGACTATCAGCCTGAACATTGCCGTGCTGCTCATTGCGCTTCACGTGCTTTTCTTTGTCCGCAACTATTATATGGATATCATCGAAAACCTCTTCCCCGACATGGAAGACGGCTCTATGCTCCCTGCCCTAACTTTGGGCGTTGCACTTCTTGTTCTTGTAAGTCTGTGCAACCTCGTGGTCATACGCAACAAAATTGTGAAAATCTGGAAACGTAAAGAATAAACCTATCATCTAAACAACAAAGAAATGAATGACAAGAAAATGATTTGGGGACATATTGTCGGCATCATCACCGTACTATGCTGGGGCGGCACATTCATCAATACGAAATATCTTATCATGGGAGGTCTGAAACCTCATGAGATATTCTTTCTGCGTTTCCTTATTGCCTACATCTGTATTTGGTTTATTTCTCCTCGCCGTTTGTTCTGCAATCATTGGAAAGACGAGGCCCTCATGGTGCTTATCGGCATCACAGGAGGCTCACTTTTCTTCCAGGCAGAGAACATGGGTGTGGCCCTGAGCTATACAACGAACGTGTCATTCATTGGCTGCACGGCACCACTTATCACCACCTGCATGGCTATCGCAATGGTAAAAAGCGTCAAAGCTGACACTCGGCTTGTTCTGGGTTCATTGATTGCACTTGCCGGAGTGGGCATAGTTATCTTCAATGGCCAGTTTGTTCTCCACCTCAATCCACTTGGCGACCTGCTTGCCTTGTTGTCTGCTATGGCCTGGGCGGTCTATAGCCTGCTGATGAAGCGGGCTTCCTCACGCTATGGTGCGGTATTCATCACGCGGAAAGTTTTCTTCTATGGACTCATAACAATACTTCCCATGTTTGCCATAGAGCCATGGACATTCCCACTTGACAACTTCCTCAAGCCCACCATCTGGCTCAATCTGCTTTTCTTGGGGTTTGTGGCATCATTCGTCTGCTTTGCACTTTGGAGCTGGGTTATCCGCAAAATCGGAGCCATGAAAGCCTCCAACTACATCTATCTCAACCCAATAACGACAGTCATTGCCAGTGCAATATTCCTCGATGAGCCAATGACAATCATGGCCTACTTGGGCAGTGCGCTCATTCTTGTGGGCGTATATGTGTCCAACCAAGCAAAAGGCATCTGATGTTTTCCTTTGAACTTTGAGGTTTGAACATTGAAGTTTGGTGATTACCTGCCTTCCATTACAATAGCACATATTATAAAAATCAATATTCAAATCTCAATCTTCAAATACTAAAAGCTCCTTCCTCAACGTTTTAATAGCATACTAACCATAGACATTAAAGTTCAGAACTCAATCTTTAAAGATTACAATCACATGAAAACAAGAATTATTTCAGCAGCCATTCTTGCCTTGGGCATCATGGCATTGGGGCTTTTCATCAAAGGCGGTATCGACAACTATGCCAACAAAGACCGTAAGGTGAGTGTGAAAGGATTGGCCGAACGCGAAGTTGCAGCAGATAAAGTGACATGGCCTATCGTGTCGAAAGAACTTGGCGATGATCTGCCGGAACTGTATAACCGCATAGCCATGAAACAGCAGAAAATCAAGAAATTCCTCATCGGTCATGGCATACGGACTGAAGAAATCACGGTCAATGCCCCAAAAGTAATAGACCTCAGCGCCGAACAGTATTCGAGTAACGACCGTCCCTACCGCTATAATGTAACATTGGTCATCACGGTTACATCGCGCAATGTGAACCTCGTGAGAGGTATTATTGCGCGTCAAGGCGAACTGTTGAAGCAGGGCATCGCCATTGTTGCAGGCGACTACGACACCAACATCAGCTACGAATACGTTTCGTTCAAGGCCATGAAATCCGGCATGATGCAGGAAGCTATCGCCAATGCAGAGACTACAGCGCAGCAATTTGCCAAGAACAGCCATTCAAAACTCGATAAAATCGTGAGTGCAGACCAAGGCCAATTCAGTATTGAAGACCGAGATTCAAACACTCCTTATATCAAGAAAGTGAGAGTGGTGACCACTGTGACCTATTCGCTGAAGGACTAAACACCCCTTTACTCCAGTCTCTCCTTTTTGTTTTCAACTCAACGGAGGGGCTTTTTTTATTTTCTTCAGATACGCTGTCGGATAGTCTCCAAACACTTCCTTGAAACTTTTTCGAAAATAACTCACACTGTTCATGCCAACGCGGAAAGCTGCATCGCTTACCGAACAATTCTCATTGAGCAGTAAACGTTCGGCATATTCCATTCGGTAATGACGGATATACTCGTTTGTACCAATTCCCGTGAGACCTTTCATCTTGCGATAAAGCGTTGAAGTACTCATGTTAAGAGCATCTGTCAGAAGACTGATATCAAGGTCATCGCCGATGTGCTCATCGAGCAGTCGGTTCAGTCGGTCAAGGAAAGCGCGGTCTTTCTCTCCCATCGCCTGCATCAGAAGTTCATGTTTCTGTTGCAGGCTGTCAGTCCCGGCAATAGGTTTAGCATGGAAAACAGCCAACAGCCGTTGCCGTTGTTCCACCAAATTGTGCACACGAGTCCTTAATAAAGAACTGCTGAAAGGCTTCGTCAAGTAAGAATCGGCCCCCGACTCATAACCTTCTTCCTTTGCCTCATTGCCGTCTTTTGCCGTAAGTAGGATGATTGGCACATGACTTGTACGCACGTTTTCCTTTACTTTTCGACAGAGTTCGTTACCATCCATATTCGGCATCATGACGTCAGAAATAATCATATCAGGGATAATCTCCAACGCCATCTGCAATCCTTCTTGCCCATCAGCAGCTTGCCTTACATCGAAATCATTGGCAAATACATCGGCAATATAAGTTCTGATGTCAGGATTATCCTCAACGACAAGCAGGATTTCGCGCCCGTCATGCTGTGCAACCTCTTTCGGTTCAACATCCGAAAGAGGCGCTTTCTGCACTTCACCATGCAAAGCATTCGGATAAACTTCATCTTCCTGAAGACGCACAATAAACGAAGAACCTTTCTCAACTTCACTATCCACAAGGATCTCTGCTTCATGCAAGGCCACAAGGTTCTTCACCAAGGCCAATCCTATGCCCGTTCCTGAAGCTTGATGAGCACCGTTCTCCTGATAGAAACGGTCAAAGATACGGGGCAAGGCAGCTTTCGAAATACCGTGTCCAGTATCATGAACCCCAATTTCTACATATTTCTTCCCCTCTGTTTCCACGCGACCTACTGACACAGTGATACGTCCTTGATCGGTATATTTTATGGCATTCGACACCAAGTTGTCTACAATGATGTTTACAACCTCCTTATCATGATAAATAAGAATGGAATTATCATGAGCTTCAAAACGGATTTTCACAGCATTCTTTCTATTCAACTCCTCGTATTTCAGTTCCACTTCATGCACCGTTCTGACGATATCATCTCTGACAACACAGAGCCTTCGGTTGTCAGTCTCTGTTTTCCTGAATTCCAGGATCTGACCAATGAGTTTCTGTAATCGATGTGCACTGTTGCCAATCACTTGCAGTTTATGCCGCATTCCATCGCTAAGTTCGCTGTTTCGGGCAAAGTCTTCGAGAGGGCCGATAATCAGAGTCAGCGGCGTTCGGAGTTCATGTGTGATGTTCGTAAAGAAGCGCAGACGCTCATCATTGAGTTCCTGTTCATGCTCATGTTTCTTCTTTTCGGCTGCAAGCAGATATTCGAGTCGCATTTTCCGCATATAGAAACGAAAGCCCAAGAACAGAAGAATAAGCGCCAACATCGCATAAACGAGCTTTGCCCACCACGTGAGCCAAAGCGGTGGATTGACGGTCAATTCTAACGAAGTCAACTGCTGTCCCCACTCCTGATTGTGCAATCGGCATTTCACCTCAAGGCGATAGCTGCCATATGGAAGGTCGCTGAATGTGATATTATTATCTTCCGTAATCTGCCATTCGCTCTGCAATCCTACGAGCCGATAGCCATATTCAATGCGCCCGAGCAAGGCATAGTTGCGCACATTGAAATGTACGGTAAATGTGTTTTCGTCACTTTGCAGACTTACCTCCTGCTTTCCAATGAGGTTCAGCGTACTGTCTTTCATGAAAGTTGCGTCATGCGGGATATCCACAGCAGTCACAAACACCTCCGGGGCCTGCCGCCTGACCAGTACATTCCGCGGATTAAAACAGGTGAGTCCCTTCGTACTGCCGAAATAGAGCATGCCCGAAGCACTGACAGCCACGCTCCCCGGATTGTAGTTTCCCATGGCTACATTGTCGCGGTAGTCATAGTTGACGAAATAATCCTTGCCCCGTTTCATGCAACTGATACCCTTATTCGTGCTCACCCAAAGGTTTCCCTGCTCATCTTCTGCAACAGCCCGAATATGAAGATTGTTCAAACGGCTTGCCGCAGCATAGGTAGTGAAAACACGAACATCACCTTTAGGAAAGGAAACAAGCCCCTCGCCCGTAGCACACCAGATGCATCCGCATCGGTCAGCAATAACGGCATTCACCGTGTTTGATGGGAAACCCTTAAGTTTTGTCAATTGTTTGATGAACTTCATCTGGCTATCATAAATCAACAATCCACTGCCAAAAGTACCTATCCACATACGCCCCTGACGATCCTTGACTACAGAACGAACTAAATTATTCTTCAGATTATAATGCTTTATCACTTTCTGCGTGTTGATATCAACAACATAAAGTCCCTTGCTTGTGCCTATCCACATATGCATTCCGTCTTCAAAGAAACAGCGGACATCCTGCATTTCATCAAAGACTTTCCGCATACTGCCACCTGAACTCTTGACATAGGCATTGTCAGAAAAGGCTCCTATCCATATATTTCCTCTGCTGTCGCAATGGATTGTCTGTATCGAACGACCGGGAAGTTCTATCGGAGCAGCCACACGCGCCATGTCTTTATCAAACAAGTTCAGTCCGTCACCATCCGTTCCTGCCCATAACAAGCCGTGATGATCAACCGCCAGACCCATCACCGACTTTGTAGAAAGATGATAAACAGGGTCTACCTGCCCGTAAGTAACCAATTTGAACAGAGGCTGTTCTCGGCTGACGAAGTCGATACCGGCCCCATAAAGACCTAACCACACATTGTGATAACGGTCTTCAAGCATGCAGCGCACACTGCTTCCACCAAGATGTCCGTTGCCCTCTCCTTCTGAAATATAGTCAAACTTGAAGTTTCCAAACGACTGACCGAGCGACTGACGAATGTCTACAATGACCACACCACCCAACTCGGTAGCCAACCAAAGTCGCCCGTCCGACATCTGCTTTATCTGGAAAACGGGACGTGTGGTGCCACGAGGATCGGCAACATGATGGAATTTTCCCTGCAGCGGATCGAAAAGATCGAGTCCCTTATTGGTGCCAACCCATATCAATCCGTTTGCACTCCGAAAGACACAATGCACCTCATTGCCCGATATGCTCTGCGGATTTCGGTCATCATGCCGATAATTATAGGCTGCACGGCTCTTCACATCAATGACAGAAAGGCCATCATACACATGCCCCACATAAACCATTCCGTTACCTGCATCGAAAGCGGTCCACATCTGATTGGAAACCAGTCCGCGTACGGTTTTCTGATTGAAATGGTGGAAACGCTCTCTTTTTCGGTCGAAATATTCGAGTCCTGCCCAATAAGTTGTGAGCCAAAGGTTCTTATCTTTGGCCAACGATAGCGAAGTAATATCGTTTGTGATAAGGCTATGAGGATCATCGGCACGATGCTGATAGCATGAAAACTCATCGCGGTCATAGTCGAAGACATTAAGTCCTTCGCGCTGAGTCCCTATCCACATCTTGTTTTCCTGTGGGTCATCAAGCAGACAGTTCAACTCGTTTGCTGTGATGCTGTTGCGGTCTTTCACATGATAATAACTGAAAAAGCGCGATCCGTCAAAGCGATTCAACCCCTCTTCTGTGGCAACCCAGATGAAACCATACTTGTCCATGGCCATCTGCATCACGTAGTCGCTTGAGAGTCCGTTGGTCACATCAAGTGATTTCACCATGAAACGCTGGACCAAAGCGTGAGCCCAAAAGTATGAAATCAACAGGGTTAATAAGATTGTTCTTTTCATCATAGAAGATTGGATTGCGCAACAAAGGTATGACTTTTTTATGAAAACAAGCATAGAATAAAACAGATATACATGCAAAAAGCCTGTCCCCAATCCTGCTCTAAAGAAAGAGTGAAACACCACGGCATTCACTCTTGTTTCTCATTTGCGTCATATCACGCTGTAATCTGAGTCAAGTTACAACGCAATCTGCGTCAAGTTACAACGTAATCTGCGTCAAGTTACGAAGTAATCTGCGTCAAGTTACGAGGTAATCTGCATCAAGTTACAAAGGCTTCTCATAGAGGAGGAAATGGTTTTCCAAATAACAAGAGTAACCTTATAACATGTCTGAATCTCTATCTAACGGATATCCAGAACCATAGATCATTCGAATAAGCTTTCAACAAGTTTAGAAACCTTAGTTAATTACGCTTATTAATCAAGTTCACTACTACTTTCACCATCACATCTTTCTCTTCAGTCCTACTTTCAGCAATCATCAGTGTAAGGGCTACAAGCGTGTTGTCTGCAATACGTTTAGAACCATCTTCACGATAAAGGATACCATTATTATTCATAAACCAAAGGAAAAGTGTGGCTGCAATGCGCTTGTTGCCATCACTGAATGAATGGTTCTTCGTGACAAGATAAAGGAGCATGGCAGCCTTTTCCTCTACACTTGGATAGAGTTCCACCTCCGCACCGTTGAGCATATTGCCTTCCCCTCCCTCTTTTCCTCTACACTTGGATAGAGTTCCACCCCATCAAAGGTCTGATAGATTTGTCCTATACTGCTCTTAAAAGAGTCATCTTTCTCGTTACCAAAAAGTTCTGAGCTTCCAAACTTATTTCGAAGTTGCTCTATCTCATATATGGCTTTCTCGTAAGTGGCATGGAAATATTCTTCCTTTGTAGTCTTATTGATATTCAGCCGCTGATAATCATAGTTGTCAAGAGTATCAAGAGCATAGGTATAATCTACAACCACATCAAACAATTGATGACTCTCGTTGCTTGCAGGAACAGGCTGTTGCACGATAGTTCTGCTGACTACCTGCACAAGTTGCCGCAATTCAGCTATCTGTTGCTTACGAATTCGATCGTTCACAGCATATCCTTTAATCAGATACTGCTTCAAAACCCTATTTGCCCAACGGCGAAACTCAACACCACGCTTGCTCTTTACACGATAGCCAACAGAGATTATCATGTCAAGATTGTAATATTCTATGCTGCGTGTAACCTCTCGATTACCTTCCGTTTGAACTGTCGTAAATTTTGCGACAGTTGATATTGTATCGTCCAGCTCCTCTTTCAAGGCATTATTTATATGCTTACCAATAGTCTTTATATCTCTGCCGAATAATTCAGAGAGCTGCTGTCGGTTCAGCCATACAGTTTCATTCTCCAGCTTAACATCAAGTTGTATTTTTCCATCCTTACTCTGATAGATAACAATTTGATTATTTAGGTTTAGTGATTCTTTCATTACTTATGGTTTCCTTTTGATGTGTTTGCAAAGTTACAAAAAAGTAATGACTATTCAAGAATAACCCGATGTTTCTCAAACATGCAAGATATAAAGAAGATTTCTCAATAAACATAAAGAAATAGAGTATAAGATCTATGTCTCTTTCTCGTATTCAACTCTACATCTCAAAACAGCTTCTTTCACATTGAAAACAGAAGAAAACATTCAAAAAGATACCCAAATACATCATTGAACGATTTGAACATCATTTTGAACGATTAGAGAATAGCAAATATGTTACAAAAGATTAAATTTGCAGATAATAACATAAACCATCAAAACAAACCTATTATCTATGACAACAAAATTTCGTGTACGTTGGCTTTTGCTGACGATGTTGACGGTATTTGCCGGCCTTTGTCTCACCTCTTGCAGCAGTGATGACGACTATCCTACTGTTGACGGCAAAGCACCAACATTAACATTAAATCCCACAAGTATTAAAACCGAACCCGGACGCAGCTTCACAATCAAGGGAGTGGCTAATGATGCCGACGGATTGAAATCTATCAGATTGGTCAACAAAAGCCTTTATCTCGACAAGACGATTGACTTTCTGACCTACTATCCCGACACCTTGCTCCATGAATATCAGCTCAGCTATGCCTATCCAGGCAATGAAGCATGGAGCGAAAACAACACGTTCCCCATTGAAATCACCGTAGAAGACGTGGGAGGAAGAACTACCACGCAGACCGTGACCGTCACCACAAACGGCGACTTCAGTAATCCGGTCTTCACTTCGGTACCTTCTTCAGAACTGACCGTACTGCTGCAAAATCCTAAGTTGTCGTTAAACACCACTGTCAGTGACAACAAGAACTTGGGCTACATCCTTGTTTCTATTCCCGGACTCAGCATTCATGACAGCATTCCTATAAGTGGAAAAAGCTATCAGTTGCAGAAGGAATACAATATTCCTGCAAATGAAGCAAGCTATGACATGACGCTTACCGTGGGAGATGCTGAGGGTAATACCACTACGACAACAAGCAAAATCAAGGTGAGTGACCTACCCGATTTCGAGAAACTCTACCTTGCCGATGTGAATGATGCAGCCGACCTCAGCACTGCACTCTATGGTGTTCCCATGCTCATCGAGCACACAGGAAAGTATCAGTATAAAGCACATTATTATAATAGTAAGGTCGGAACACCTATCCGTTTCATTCCACAAAAGACTGATTTCCAACCTATCTGCTTCGGTGAAGACCCGGCAACAGGACTGCTGACCAGTAATCCTTCAGTAGCAAAACCTATCATTCTCGACAAGACGGGCTATATTGAGATTACTTTCAACACCGTTACGGGAGACTATGACATCCATTCTTGGACACCAACAACAGCGAGCATGGTGCTTGATGGCAGCAAGAAAGTTGACTTTGGTGACGGTTCCGGTGAACAACCGGCACAGATTTGTTTAGCCGGAGAAGGGCTTCCAGGTGTAGGAAATTGGGTGACTAATCCTAACACAGGCGTCTTCTTGCTGAAGCAGGACAAGGGCAATCCTTATCGTCTCTATGCAGAAATGAAGCTCAAGAAAGGCACAAAGATAGCCTTCACCATTACCCAGACACACTGGTGGGGCTGGTGGCCCGAACCATACTGGCGTTTTGACAACTCTGGAATGAATGAGAAAAATGTCCTGAACGGCGGTGACAATATGAAAGCCGTTATTGCAAAACAAGATGGAACCTACCTCTTCGAGTTCGACTATGCCCTGCTGCGCAGCCGTATCACACTCGTGAAATAAAACGAAACACCTAATAACACAGTTTATAATTTATGAAAAGATCTTTCTTTATATTATTGGTTAGTCTCTTTGCACTTAGCCTTCATGCTCAAAGTGTAAAGATTACGGGCAAAGTAATGTCCTCTGCTGACAACGAACCACTGATTGGTGCTTATGTCAAAGTACCTGGTACATCTATCGGAGCAGTTACCGATATTGACGGAAACTTTGCTATAACAGCCGATAAGAATGCCACCATTGAAGTTACTATGGTGGGGTATAACACTCAAAAGATTGCTCTCGGCGGCCGCACATCGCTGAACATTACGCTGAAAGACGCTGTCTCTGACCTGAATGAAGTGGTTGTTATCGGTTACGGTGCAGTGAAGAAAGGCGACCTCACCAGCAGTATTTCTGCTATAAAAGGTGACAAATTAGAGAAGCTGAGCACGGGTAATGTGATGAATGCCCTGCAAGGTCAGGTCAATGGTGTGCAGATTAGCAACTCCGGAGCGCCTGGAGCTTCACCTCGTGTCATTATTCGTGGTGTCAGCACGATTAATGGTTCTGATCCTCTTTACGTAGTTGACGGCATGCCTGTAGGTACGAATATCAACTTTCTTAACCAAAATGACATTGAGAGTATGCAGGTATTGAAAGATGCTTCTGCGGCAGCTATCTATGGAACACGTGCCAGTAACGGTGTCGTTTTGATTACCACCAAGAAAGGAGCAAAGGGCGAAACCAAGTTCACAGCATCTGCAACAATAGGTTTTCAGACACTGAGTAAGCCTGATATTGCAAAAGCCTCAGAATTTGAAAAGGTGTTCAAAACCCGCTATACCAACGATGGTCAAACAGCAAATTATCATGGCATTGAAAATATCACCGACGCTCAAGGTACTGATTGGTGGAACGAAACTCTGCGCAATGTAGCCCTTCAACAGAACTATAATGTCGGCTTTACAGGTGGTAATGACAAACTGCTTTATTCTGCAAGTATCGGCTATTTCCGTCAGAACTCACAGTATAAAGTGGGTGAATGGCAGAAACTTACTGCCCGCTTCTCTATGGAATACAAGTTTAATAACATTGTAAGAGCAGGTGTAGACTTCACTCCAAAATACGAGAATTGGATAGACACACCAAATCTAATGGGAGCTATCATGGCCATGGATCCAACTACTCCTGTCATGCGAGAACAAAGTACATGGACCTCAAATCCCTATAGTAACTATGCCCGTTCGAACAACAACCAAGAATGGAACCCAGTAGCTTCGATGAACAGACTCGATGCTCACTCTGATGAATACGGTCTATTAGCAACACCATATCTTCAAATCTGTCCTATTGAAGGGCTTACTTATCGGACACAGTTCGGTGTAAATGCACGTTTCCGTCTTAGCGACAGCTATACCCCGAACTTCTTCATAGACAACCTTGAGCAAGCCGAAAAGAGCAAAGCAAGCCGTAAAATGGAAAATTGGGTAGATTGGAACTGGACCAACACGCTCACTTACATGAAGACATTCAACAAGGTTCACAACCTTAATGTCATGGTGGGCTACACGATGGAACGTTTCCAAGACTACTATCTTGATGGTAGTCGTGATGAAATTCCATCCAATACAGCCACCATGCGCTATGTCAGTGCAGGTACAAGCAATATGCAAGTAAGTGGTAACAACGCTTATTCCTCACTCATTTCATATCTTGGTCGTGTGATGTATAACTACGATGAGCGCTACTATCTGACAGCTTCCCTGCGTCGTGATGGTTCATCTAAGTTCCCCACTGGCAACAAATATGCCACCTTCCCAGCTGTCAGCGTAGCATGGCGCATAACAGGTGAGGAGTTCATGAAACAACAACATATATTCGATGACTTAAAGCTTCGCCTCGGTTGGGGTAAGGTTGGAAACCAGAATATATCCAATTCTGCCTATACAAGTTCCATTGCTACTACGCGCTATGTCTTTGGACGTGACGCAGCAACCGCCATAGGTTCTACTATCGGTTCTATCGGCAATGCCAATGTGAAATGGGAAACTGTTGAAGATTACAACATCGGTCTCGACATGTCTTTACTCAACAACCGCCTTAAAGTGACAGCCGACTGGTTTACCAAGAAGAGTCATGACATGCTCATGAAAAAAGACAACTTGCTCATTCTGGGCTATCCTATGTGGAATGGGCAGATGTGGGAGAACATCGGTTCAATGAAAGCAACGGGTTGGGAACTTGGCATCAACTGGCAAGACCATGTGGCTGATCTCAGCTATGGTGTCGGTTTGAACCTCAGTTCTACGCGCAACAAGGCCATTAACTTGAATGGGAACTACATCTATACAGGTGGAAGAAATGGAGACTTCGTTATTCGTAATGAAGAGGGGAAATTGATTTCACAGTTCTATGGCTATGTCGTCGATGGCATTTTCCAAAACAAAACTGAGGTAACTTCCTACACTGACGAGCACGGAATACCGATGCAGCCCAATGCACAGCCTGGAGATTTTCGCTATAAAGACATCAACCACGATGGTAAGATTAATGAGAAAGACAAGCAATATATCGGTAATCCATTCCCTGATTTGATGATTGGTCTTAATCTCAATGCTGCATATAAGGGCTTCGACATCCTCGCTCAATTCTATGGAACCTTAGGAAACGACATCTATAATCTCAACCGTGAGCGCTATTTCGGCACAAACGGCACCAATGTTTATGCCGGAACACTCGACAAAGCATGGCATGGTGAGGGCACAAGCACGGAGTTTCCACGTCTAAGTGTCAACGATAGCAACGGTAACTTTACCAAACCATCCACTTTCTTCGTAGAAAACGGTTCTTATTTCCGCTGCAAACTCCTGCAAATTGGCTACACACTACCCAAGAATATGATAAAGAACGTAACGATGCGCGTTACATTAAGTGCACAGAACTTCTTCACATTGACAAAGTATACAGGTGCAGATCCAGAGACAGCCTCTATGGGTAGCGTAACCGAAGCAGGTATAGACTGGACCGGTTATCCCAACCCGCGTACTTTCCTCATTGGTATTAACATGAACTTCTAACCTTTAACACAAATTGAAATCAATATGAAAAGATATATATTAGGGCTGACTTTTGCAACGGCCTGTGCCTTTTCACTTTCCAGTTGCTCTGATTTTTTAGAAGAACCGATCCTTGGTCAGCAGGGTATGGACAACTACTTCACTACTGAAGAAGAATGTGCCAAGCAGGTTATTGGCTGCTATCAGGGTATTGCTTGTGACGACTGGTGGCAAATCTACAAGTTCTACAATGCTTCTGAAATGTGTACTGATGATGCATGGATGGGCAATACTACTCAAGATGCAGGTGACTATCGTCACCTTACCATGTACACTGGCAACACCATTGAGGCAGGAAATGCCTGCCAAAACTTCTGGCAATACCGTTATAAGGGCATCCTGCAATGTAATATTGCCATTCAGAAGATACCGGGACTCACCTTTAACAACGAGACTTATAAACAACGTCTCCTCGGCGAAGCCAAGTTCCTCCGTGCCTATCAATATTTTGAATTGGTGCGCAATTTCGGTGGTGTTCCATTGATAAAAGAACTCAAGATGCCAAATGAAATCAAGGGAATTACCCGTGCATCTGTAGCGGATAGCTATGCCATGATTGAGCAGGATCTGCTTGATGCCATAGCAGTTCTACCTCTACGGTCTGCTCAAAGCAGTGCTGATATAGGGCGTGCCACCAAAGGAGCAGCCCAGGGTTTATTAGCAAAAGTCTATCTCTATCAGGAAAAGTATAAGGAGGCTGAGACCCAATTACAGGCAGTTATCAACAGCAATGAATATAAGTTGCTGCCTAACTTCGGTGATGTTTGGAGCATGGATCATAACAACAGCGAGGAGTCTTTGTTTGAAATCCAGACCTCTGGCGAAATATCTTATAATCTCGGTCAACGCTATTCAGTTGTTGTAGGCTCACGTGATGACTCAGGATGGTCATGGGGATTGCCTTCAAGTTATCTTGAAAAAGCTTTCACAGATGAAGGTGATGACATCCGTCTGCTGTGGACTATTCTGCATCACAATCAGACTTATGTCCCCAATGACAATACTTGGAGTGCTACAAATCCCTACATTATAACACCTTCAAAGCATAAGAGTGCACGTTGTAATATGAAGCTTTACATTCCAATGGCAAAGCGTGTGAAACCTTATGATGCACCACATGTCGCCCTCAACTACCGTCTATTACGCTATGCCGACATTCTGTTGATGTATGCAGAAGTAGAGAATCAGTTAGGCAAAGACACAGAAGCGCAACAAGCACTCAACCAAGTGCGCAAGCGTGTGAACCTCGCCAACGTCACTGCCACAGGCAAACAGTTGCGTGATGCTATTCGGAAAGAACGCCGATTAGAATTAGCTTTCGAAAACAACCGACTCTACGACCTGCGTCGTTGGAAGGATGATAATGGTAAAGCTGCTATTTGTAATGTCATGGGACCTAATGGATCATGGGTTATCTACAACACGAAAACCAGCACCGATCAATACGAAAAGAGTAATCAGAATGAGTCAAGCAGCGAAGGTTCTGCCTTCACAGAGGGGCGCGATGAACTCTTCCCTATTCCAAACTCAGAGATAATCCTTTCTGGAGGAAGTATCAAGCAGAACCCAGGATATAACTAAGAATAAACGAATTCATCCCAAATACCTCTTCCTACCTTTTAAAAAGAGATAATGATTACAACTCTTTCAAGGGGCTGGAAGAGGTCTTTAAGACCCAAACAATACAGATATGAGAAGATGCTATCTATATGCCTTAACGCTGGCTTGTATCACATCATCCTACGCTCAATCCACTTTTAACATTGCTATCAACCCTAATACAAAGTATCAAACTATTGCGGACTTCGGTGCATCCGATTGTTGGACTGCTGAATATGTAGGACATTATTTCAATGATATCCAGAAAAAACAAGCTGCCGAATGGCTTTTCAGCAAAGATATTGAAAGTGATGGTAAGCCCAAAGGCATCGGCTTATCAGCCTGGCGCATAAATCTTGGTGCAGGAAGTGCCGAACAAAGTGCAGCAAGTAATATTGCCGATGAGAGCAGACGTGTTGAATGTTACCTCAACAGCGATGGTACTTACAATTGGAATAAGGCCCAAGGACAACAGTTTTTCATGCAACAGGCCAAGCAATACGGTGTAGAGCATTTGGTTCTCTTCTCCAATTCCGCTCCCGTATACATGACAAAGAATGGACTCGCCAACAACAAGAACAATGCTTCCAACGCCAATCTGAAGGATGATGCCTATGATAAATTCGCCGAGTTCCTGGCCACCTGTGCCGAGCATTTCACCACAAAAGGTTATCCCATTACTTACATTTCACCCGTCAATGAGCCGGCTTTCAACTGGACAGATGGGCAGGAAGGTTCGCCCTGGCAGAACAAAGAAATCAGCAAGTTGGTACGTGAACTCGACAAATCACTTTCAAACCACAGCCTCTCCACACTAATTATGACTCCGGAAGCAAGTTCTTGGGACCGCACTTATCAACACGCCAACGACTATGGCGGACGTGCTTCCAATCAGATAGAAGCCTTTTGGAATCCTGCCAATACCGATACTTATATCGGCAATCTCAGCCATATTGCCAAGATTGTTGCAGGTCATGACTACTGGACTTTTGGGAGTAACAACGCTTTAATAACTACACGAACCAAGGCTTTAGCTGCCGCACAAAAATACGGTTTACAACTCATGCAGACCGAATGGAGTATGCTTGATCGCGAACCTTCTGCAGAAACAGGCTTCCCTTCGTCATACGATGCTGCCTCAGACATGGATATTGCCCTCTTTATGGGTAAACTGATACACATCGGACTCACACAAGGTAACATGATTTCATGGTCATATTGGACCGCCATGGCACAATCACGCTACTCACAGAAAAACCGCTTTGAACTGCTTCGTCTCAACGCTACGGGCGATAACGGATATGAAAGCTACGGTGACATCAAGAATGGTGGCACTGTCACTGCAACCCCTAACCTGTGGGTTTTAGGCAACTACAGCCGTTTCATCCGCCCAGGTTACTGTCGTATCTCACTCACAGGAGCTGATGATATCAATTCCCTGATGGGCAGTGCTTACCTTTCTCCCAATGGCAAAGAAGTGATTGCAGTGTTTGTCAACATGAAGAATGTGGCCAAAGGTATCAAGATGAACAACGACAGCTTCGTGCAGAATGTCAGCTCTGTCAAGGCATACATCACCGACAAAGACAACAACCTGACGCCCGACCTGTCGTTTACCAATCTGACAACACGCAATATTATCAAACCCCGAAGTGTCGTAACATTAGTATTCAACCTGTCAGTTCCTATGAATGTCAAAGCTATCCAAGCTGACAAGTCCGCTCAACAGGAAGGCATTTTTAATCTCTGTGGTCAGAAGGCGGCAAACTCTTCAGCCGATATTGACAAACTTCCCGAAGGCATATATATCATTAACGGCACAAAAATCTCCAAATGAAAATCCATAAACTTATATTTGCAGGGACTTTGAGTCTATGTATTTATGAAGCAGTTTCAGCGCAAACTTCCACCTATCGTATCATGACCGACAGGCCCGAACAGACCATTATGCACTTCGGAGCATCTGACGCATGGAGCATGAAATACGTAGGATTGTGGCCCAAACAGCAGCAGGAACAGATTGCCGACTGGCTTTTCAGTACTAAAAATGATGCCAACGGTCAGCCACGTGGCATTGGATTGTCAGTCTGGCGCTTCAATCTTGGCGCTGGAAGTGAGGAACAAGGCGACAGTTCACACATCAATCCACCGACACGGACGGAGTGTTTCCTACGCCCTGACGGTACTTATGACTGGACCAAACAACAGGGACAACGCAACTTCCTCAAGTTAGCCAAGGAGCGTGGTGTACCCCATTTCCTGGCTTTCATGAACTCTGTTCCTGTTTATTTCACGAAAAACGGTTGGGCCACAAACACAGGGCGAGGGGGCACTATCAATCTGCGTGATGATGCATATGACAAGGTTGCTCGCTTCACGGCTAACGTCATGCGAGGTATTGAACAGCATGACAGCATCCATTTTGACTACCTTTGCCCTGTCAACGAACCCGATGGTCACTGGAATTGGATAGGACCTAAGCAAGAAGGCTCACCTGCCACGAATGCCGAAGTAGCACGTTTAGCCAAAGCAATCAGCAAGGAATTCAAACGTCAACGCCTGCAAACAAAGATTATGGTCAACGAAAGCAGTAACCTCTTATGCCTTTTGAGAACGCACGAAACAGATTGGCAACGTGGCTATCAAATCCGCACTTTCTTCTCAAAAGACAGTACACGAACCTATCTCGGAGATTGCTATGGCATTCCAAATGTTATCATGGCACACAGCTATTGGACCAATACACCTGTCAAAGAGATGCGCCGTATTCGTGAAGAGTTACGTGACACACTGCGTCATTATGGACTACGCTACTGGCAGACGGAGCTTTGCATTATGGACAACGACAAAGAAATCGGTGGCGGACATTACTTTGATTATTCCATGCGCACAGCGCTCTATGTGGCTCGTGTCATTCATCACGACCTCGTTTATGGCAATGCCGAGAGCTGGTCTTGGTGGAGAGCACTCGGTGGCGACTATCGCGACGGACTCATTCGGGTATTGAGCAACGACGGTTGGAGAACCGGAAAGGCCATTGATGCAAAACTTCTTTGGGCCTTGGGAAACTACAGTCGCTTCATCAGACCGGGTGCCAGACGCTACGACATGCAGGTTTTCGATACGCAAGGCAGTCTTATTAAGGACGGTGAAACCGAGCCTTACGGTCTTATGCTGTCGGCCTACAAGAACCAAGACGGCAGTTGGGTCGTTGTAGCTATCAACTATTCAGAAGGCACCCGCACGATAAACCTGCCCTTACCCGAAAGAAAACCTGCGTGGAAACAATATCGCACATCAGACGTAACAGGCGAAAATCTTCGTCCTGTAGGTGCCACCAATGGCCATATCACCCTCGAACCGCAATCCATAACGACATTCATCACACCATAGACATGAACAGAAAGTTTCACATCAAAACTATCATTGCCACATTGGTTCTAAGCCTTGCCACACTCACGGCACAGGCCCGCGGTGGCGATTTCACGGTCGGCAAGAACACATTCCTACTTAATGGGCAGCCCTTTGTGGTCAAAGCAGCCGAGCTTCACTATCCCCGCATCCCGCGTCCCTACTGGGAACAGCGCATTAAAATGTGCAGATCGCTCGGCATGAACACCGTTTGCCTCTATGTCTTCTGGAACATCCACGAACAACAAGAGGGAAAATTCGACTTCACGGGCAACAATGACGTGGCTGCTTTCTGCCGATTGGCGCAGAAAAACGGCATGTATGTCATCGTGCGCCCTGGTCCTTACGTGTGTGCTGAATGGGAAATGGGGGGACTTCCCTGGTGGCTTTTGAAAAAGAAAGATATTCGATTGCGCGAAGACGACCCCTATTTCATGGCGCGCGTAAAGGCTTTCGAGGCAGAAGTGGGGCGCCAGTTGGCCCCGCTGACCATACAAAATGGTGGACCAATCATCATGGTGCAAGTAGAGAATGAATATGGTTCCTACGGCGTAAATAAGAAATATGTGAGCCAAATTCGCGACATCGTGAAGGCTTCGGGCTTCGACAAAGTAACGCTGTTTCAATGCGATTGGGCCAGCAACTTCGAGAACAACGGACTCAACGACTTGGTCTGGACGATGAATTTCGGCACAGGTTCGAACATTGATGCACAGTTCAAGCGCCTCAAAGAGCTACACCCCGAAGCCCCACTGATGTGTTCTGAATTCTGGAGTGGTTGGTTTGACAAGTGGGGAGCACGTCATGAAACGCGCCCGGCAAAGGCAATGGTAGAAGGCATTGACGAGATGTTGAGCAAGAATATCTCCTTTTCGCTCTACATGACTCACGGAGGAACCTCCTTCGGTCATTGGGCAGGAGCCAACAGTCCGGGCTTTGCACCCGACGTTACGTCCTACGATTACGATGCCCCTATCAACGAATATGGCCATGCTACGCCTAAGTTTTGGGAACTACGCAAGACAATGCAGAAGTACAACGGAGGCAAACCGCTTCCCAAGGTGCCTAAACCGGCAGCGCCAATCATCACGATTCCGAAGATGACGCTTACCGAATTCTCTCCTCTCACCTTAGGAATTGGTCTGCCAACAACAAGCCATGACATCAAGAGTTTTGAGGAAATGGATCTTGGTTGGGGCGCTATGTTCTACACAACCAAACTTCCTCAAATTGAAAAGTCAAGTCGGCTGTCGCTCAACGATGCACACGATTATGCACAAATCTTTATTGATAACAAACTCATCGGTACCATAGACCGCACCAAGAATGAGAAAAGCATCATGCTTCCACCTGTGAAACAAGGGGCAACCCTAAACATTCTTATCGAAGCTATGGGGCGCATCAACTTCGGACGGGCCGTGAAAGACTTTAAGGGTATCACTGAAAGTGTGACTATCCACGCAGAAATGAATGGGCACGAACTAACCTATAATCTCAAGAATTGGGTGATTGCACCGATTTCCGATAGCCATAAAACGGCACAACATGCCTTCGATAAACTGAATGAAACCTATCGTTGCTTCAGTCCTATCAACTTTTCTTCGCCGTCTATCGGCTATTATCGCGGTTACTTCAACCTGAAAAAGGTGGGCGACACGTTCCTAAATCTTGAACAATGGGGCAAAGGTCAGGTCTATGTCAATGGGCATGCGCTCGGTCGTTTCTGGCGTATCGGGCCTCAACAGACACTCTACCTCCCAGGTTGCTGGCTGAAGAAAGGACGCAATGAAATCATCGTCATGGATATTGTCGGCCCAAAAGCGCCCGTTGTTTGGGGACAAGACCAACCTGAACTGAATAAACTGCAGTTGGAAAAGACCAACAAACACAATAATCAAGGTGACCGCCCAGACCTCAACTCGGCCCAACCTGTGGCACAAGGAGAACTCGTTGCTACTGACCTCTGCCAAACCGTACAATTCGATCGCCCTGCCAAAGGCCGCTACATCGCCATAGAATGTCAGAACGTTCATGGCAACAAAGACTATGTCGCCATAGCCGAACTCTACGCCCTCAATGCTGAAGACTACCGCATCTCACGCGATTCGTGGTCTGTAAAATATGCAGACAGTGAGGAAGAAGACGGTAATCACACGGGAGACAAGGCTTTTGATCAACAGGAAACAACGTATTGGAAGACACAAGAAGGCAGCTCTTTCCCCCATTTGCTCGTCATAGATCTCGGCGAAGTGCGAACGCTCACGGGCCTACAAATCCTCTCTCGCACCGAAAAAGGAACTCCAGGAGCAATGAAAGGATATAAGATTTATGTATATTAGCAAGCAAGTTGGGCTGTAATATGCCCCTTATAGGATTTCCTACAGACAAGGCAGGGTCGGCGCATCTACGCCAACCCTGCCTCTTGCTTATAAAGAAAGGCCATACGCTAACCGTCATCAGCCAGTCTCTTTTCATATCAACCAAAGTGCAAAGATAGGGAAATAGCTTCCTCTTTTGCAATCTCCCTTCTTAACATCATGGTTTCCTCAGTTGGTTTTCTTCGGCATTATATTGGGCAATCCTTCTGATTCTTTCTTGGTTTTCGACAGCACACGCAGGCAGATATAGCCCATATAGTCTGTGCGGAAACCAGTTTCCTTCACCTCAATAACATACTCATAACCTGGTTCATAGTCCAGATTTTCAATGAAAGTGGGACTCCAAGTGCTGCCTGAAGGTGTTTTTACATAGTACAATCTTGTTGGTTGTCCCTCTCCATAGGGCAGAACTACAGTCTTTGATGCCACAGTAAAAACTTGTTTTTCTTCGTCATCAGACGAACATGCACTTGACAATAAAGCTATCATTACCGAAAGCAATACTAAGGAATAATATTTTTTCATACTATTTTAATTTAGAATTGAAATGTAAATAGTCGCTTATGACAGAAGATTTTGCTTCTTTATAGTTCGTGAGAGAGCCTATTAAAAACTTTGAGAACACGATATAGTGCATAAAAAATGTAGTATCTTGATCCATAGACTCTTTTCATATTATGTTTTTATTTTAGATTATCAACAGCACAAAATTATATAAAAAAAATGAATATAGCAAGCATTCTTATCAGGAAAAAGACATTTAATGTTAATTTAATTATATTGAAATGGGAGAATCTTCAATAATTAAAACAGTAGCTTGTAGTAATCAGCAACTTCTAAATTCGGGTTTCAAAAGTTTAATATACAAATGCTTGCTACATAAAAAATAAAGCATTATATTTGCCAATAGTACACAAAGAAGCAACCATGTCAAGAGAAGAATTAAATCAGATTAGATACGTCATAGCCTTCATTAGCGAGTTTGCCAGGAAGTTTAATCTTGGACAAAAGCAGGCTTTCAACTATCTGAAACGCTTTAAAGGATTGGATTATCTCTATTCATTCTATGATGTTTTGCACACGCAATCATTCGAAGACGCCATTCACGATATATCCATTATCTGCCTGCGCAATGGTGGAAGACTGCAAAACTACAGACAATGATACTCTATCATGACACTGACTGAAGGACAAATAGAGATAATGAAAGAAGATATAAGCACCAAACTCATCTGTCTGTTGATGCAAAACTGGCACTTTTCACAACAAAAAGCCGTGGACATACTGTACAACTCTGACACGTTCAACAGGCTTCAAGACGAACAAACAGGCTTTTTCTATCAGAGTGCAGGCTACGTGTACTCCTATCTCCAGCAGGAATTGACAACCGGAGACTACCGCCGTTAACCACTCTCCAGCAACTCTTCGTCTGCCAATATATCCGGTATTAAATCCGTATCAGCTACGAAAAACGATTATTTCTGTATGCAGGAAAACCCTATTAAACGTTTCCTTTTCTCATGCTTTCAAGCCTCATGATAAACAGTCTTTTTGAGAAGGCCATGAAAGTGCTATGAGAATGGTTTGCAATATGCCTCATATTACACGGTAATCTGACTGAGATTACAAGGCAAAGTGACTGAGATTGCACGATGAAATGACCCAAATGAGAACACAAGTACTATACTGTTGATTTTCAACACGTTAGGATTTACATGGCATAAAGAGGCACTGTCAGTGGTGCCGAGCCATGAGATTTTGCGAAAAAAGAGTCGAACGGGGAGATTGGAGAAAGGAAACTGATGCGCCTAAGGAATAATTTCACAGGGCAATCATAAAGGGTTTAGGAAACTTTCACTATCTTTGCAGTGAACATTCAAGCACTGATGATGATAAAAGCTCTATTCTTTGATATTGACGGAACATTGGTTTCGTTTCGCACACACACGATACCCCAATCGACCATTGATGCGCTCACGGAGGCAAAAGCCAAGGGCATCAGCATCTATATATCTACAGGACGCCCTGTCTCGATTATCACAAACATCAGTGCTATCAGCCATCTCATCGACGGATATATCACGGCCAACGGTGCCTTTTGCTTCATCAACCGCGACGGAGAACGTGAGGTTGTCTGCTGTCATGATATCCCTATGCCCGAAGTCCGACAGATTCTTGATGCTGCCTTACGTTGGGAACGGCCGGTGGTTGTCGTAGGAATTGACGACATTGCTATCTACAACTACAAGGATATCGTAGACAAAGTGTTTCGAAAGGGGCTTGGAGTCAACACCATTGACTACGACAAGCCCGCAGAAGAGTTACTCGCGAACCCCATACTTCAGCTTACTCCTTTCATCTCTGAAGCGCAGGAAGCTGAACTTATGCCGCAGGTAAAGCACTGTACTTCAGGGCGGTGGTGTGATGATTTCACTGATATCACACACGTGAAAGCCGACAAGGGACAAGGTCTTTTGGCCATAGCTGCCCATGAAGGATTGGCTATCAGCGAGACCATGGCCTTTGGTGACGGAGGCAACGACATCAGTATTATCCGACAAGCCGGCATTGGCGTAGCTATGGGAAACGCTCGGGAAAGCGTGAAAAGCGTGGCTGATGACGTAACCACTTCTGTTGATGATGACGGCATACGCAATGCCCTTATCGCCCATGGCATTATCAAAGGAGATGCAAAAAAGGCTTAAATGCTTGGAAACATCAAGGGGATTTTCTACTTTTGTCAAATAAACATTAAAAAGATAACATATGAAGAAGAGTATTATCCTCGCAGCAATCGCCCTTTCGTTTGGACTCACCGCCTGCAATCAACAAAAGAAAGTAAAGGCAGAAATGCCTACTGCTGAAATGCAGGAAGAACCGGTAGACACAGCTTTCATGCAGGCGAATGCCGGCGAATACAAAAGCTATGACGGTGGAAAGTCAATCACCTTGAAAGCCGACGGAACGGTGGAATGCAAGAACACCAAATATAACTATGAATCATGGGGAGTAATGGAAAAGAACGAAAGTCAGGCTTCCTGCCGACTCAGCCGCAAGGGTATTGACCGTCCAATCTCCGTCAGCGCATTCATGGATACCCATGAACATTCCATTGTTGTTGACAATGAAACGTTCAGAAAAGCAGTCAAAAAGAAAGAGAAATAAATCAGAAACAGAGGGTCAGACCGCTGAAAACAACGGCGTCTTATCTGCGAATGGGCAGACAAGACGCCTTTTAAGATCATCAAATGAAATATGTTAATGAAACTGTCCGCCGTCAAGACAGACTGATGGACGAGGCACGTGCCATTGAATTGCTCAGCACTTCAGAATATGGTGTACTAAGTATGGTCGACCAAGATGGAACAGCTTATGGCGTTCCTCTAAACTTTGTGTGGGACGGTGAGAGTTCCATTTATATGCATTGTGCACCTGAAGGTCGCAAATTAGAGGCCTTGGAGAAGAACCCCAACGTGAGTTTCTGCATCATTGGCAACGTAAATCTCCTGCCCGGTAAGTTCACTACGGAATATGAAAGCGTGGTACTGAAGGGAGTAGCTCATATTCATCTCACCCCCGAAGAACGCATGGCAGCCCTTTTGAAATTAGTGGATAAACTTTCACCCGACTTCAAAGCACTTGGTGCCAAATATTCCCAGAAATCTTTCCACCGTGTGAATATCATCCGCATTGATTTCAGTGAGTACAGCGGCAAATGCAAACATGTGCATACCGCAGACTGAAAAGGGAGATACAGACCAAGCTCTTATTTTGCGAGAGAAAGGCCATGAGCATTAAACTTGAGGTTTCTTTTCACAAGAACAGGTGTGCCTCCTTTAGCAATGCTATATCCATGACAAATCAACATGGGCTTGCCTTTCACTGTATAGACAGCACAATGGCCTACAGCTTCAAATTCTTTTTTGTCTCCTTCAAACAGAATATCACCGCCACCTTTCAGCATATCGCGCCCGTGACTGTCGAGATAAGGCCCCATAATCTGCCGACTCCGCCCCACAGCAATGCGATATGTGCTTTTCATGCCTTGGCAGCAATAGTCCCAACTCACAAAAAGATAATACCAACCTCGATGAAAATAGATGAAAGGGGCTTCTATTGCATTCGGTCCGGCCTCATCTGAAGTGGGATTATCTGCCACGTTTGGATGGGTCGGTGCATAGCGGCGGGCTATCGTAAAGGGTCGTTCTCCTGGAGCAACATGCAATGAACTGTCAAGACGCACAAGTTGAATTCCGTCCCAAAAGGAACCGAATGTGAGCCAAGGTGTACCATCTTGGGCAACGATAACATTGGGATCGATGGCATTCCAATTGTCTCTGCCGCCTCGGGAAGCAAGAATACAACCCTCATCATGCCACGGCTCATCGCTGTTGAGCGACGACTTGGAGAGCAATCCGATAGCCGACGTGTTCTTGCCAAAGGAAGAACAGGCATAAGAAAGATACCAACGACCGTTGAACTGAATGATGTCGGGCGCCCAGACATGCTGTGTAAACCCGGGAACAGAGTCGTGAGTCCATTGTGGAATGTCTGTAATGACGCCTTGACGACAGCCTGTCCAATGTTTCATATCATGGGATATGTAGTGGCTGAGGCCATTTCCTGTGGAGTAAAGGTGGTAGGTTCCGTTTTCAAAAGCCATGACGGGATCGTGAACGGAGGGTGTATCTACAGCGAAACTCCTCATTGATTCCTGCCCATAAGCAGCCACCGCACACAGCAAGCCACAAGTCCATGACAACGTCCTGAACCCTGTGGCTATGCTATGAAGACCGTATCGGAGTTGAAACTTCATTCCAAATCAGACTTTCTTTCCCCAATATGTGGTCTTACCATCCTTGCTGAGACCTACATAAACAATGGTCTCCTTACGGGGATTTGCCTC
Source organism: Prevotella sp. HMSC077E09 (assembly GCF_001814685.1). Classification (NCBI taxonomy): domain Bacteria; kingdom Pseudomonadati; phylum Bacteroidota; class Bacteroidia; order Bacteroidales; family Prevotellaceae; genus Prevotella; species Prevotella sp. HMSC077E09. Next base: position 50,884 of record NZ_KV817502.1, read on the forward strand.
CCAATCAAGTTCACGTCTCAGGTAGAACCGTTCATTATCAATGGTCAACACATTCTTGGAAGCATCAAACGTCCATGCTTTACCGGCCTTCCAACCAGACTTTACCTTATGGTCGTTGCCCAATGTCATGGCTACTGACGCATCCTGTTTCTTATAGTGATAAGCTAAATTGATATGCTGCCAGTCGCCAAGCAATTCAGTTTCGGTGATTGCCTTTTGTGTTATGCCTGCATAACGCTCTGGAAGAACAAGCGGCCAACCGTCAGATGTCCAAATGATAGAACGCACACCACCTAACATCAAGGCATTACTGTTGGCATTACCCTTATAGTTTTCGGGGAAACGTTGTTGTGAAGCATAATACCAGTTGCCCTTTCCGTCATTGAAAACAGCACAGTGGCTGATGCCAACCCAACCATGATGATTGCCGAATTTATAGGGATGAGTCAGGATAGGATAAGCATCTCCGCCATGATTAGTAACATCCTTGCCCGTAATGTCATAGTAAGGACCGTCAATATTCTTGGAACGTACCACGCGGGTATTATAAGCAACCGAGAGTTCGTCATAGGCAATGAAGAGATAGTAATAGCCGTCATGATAGACAACTTCAGGCGCTTCGCTTGCCTGCCAACGGTTTCCATGTTGACGAGTATAGATAAACTTACCGTAAGAAGCCTCATTTTCCTTGCCCCATGGATTGCCTAAAGCGTGCAAGGGCTTGCCTGTTGAAGGGTCAAGTTGCATGGCAGCAAAGCCACTGTGCCATGAACCGTAAATCAACCAGTGTTCTCCTTTCTCATTGATAATCAGAGACGGGTCGATAGCATTATACTTGAAATAACAATGAGCGTAATCCGTTGCACTGACTTTATAATTGAGTTCAAGATCGGAATAGTTCGTAACAACATATCCTTTGTCTACCCATGAGTCGATATCTGCCGGATTTTTGGTTTCCATTAAACCGATGAAACAACGTTCGCTCCATGTTCCAGCACCATTGATTGTACCGGGAAGCGTCACGACATAGTACATCCGATAAAGGTCTTTGCTGATGCGACGCACACAAGGTGCCCAGTAACCAAACTGATTTTGATTTCGGAAATCAGTCGTAGAGGTGCCAAGTCCCATGGCTTTTCGTATCTCATTCAACTTTGCCTTCATCCATGTAGGCACACCATGCATCGTCGGCCCCATGAATTCCCAATTGACAAGGTCTTTTGATCTGCGGCAGTAGAAATGTCCACGAGCCTGGCCTTCGCCCACATGAGCATTGCCATAACTGGCATCTGTCTGGTACATATAGTAATAACCATCGTCAGCTAATACCACACTGGGGTCGTGAACATTGGCAAGGTTCCACTTGAAACGATTGCTCCAATCGGCAATATTCGTGTAATCATCATTGAGATTTTGACCATCAGTAATGACAACATCGGTCTTCACCTTACTTCCCGGATTGACATACTCTATATTGTCATCTTCCGAACATCCCGCAAAAGAGAGGGCTGTAAGGAATGAAATCAATAGCATCTTATTTGTTTTCATAGACTTGTTTTAGGAATAAAACGATTTGATTTAATTAAACACTAAGTGGCAACTGTCAATCGTGAAGCCGAAATTCAAGTCAGCTGGGTTCACAGTATTCACACCGATATAATATTGTGTATAGGTTTTCCCATCAGTTCCTTTCATCACCGCCTGTACGTCTGCAGTTCCATTATTGACATTGGTGACATAAACTGTGACCTTGGCACCATTCATGGCAGCAAGCCATGTAGCCCAATCGCCTTGAGTTCCCTCATGAGAACATGCCGCATAACCATTTCCCCAACCATAGTTATCAGAACGGAATACACCATATTCTGAATTATCACTTGCCCGAAGCACAATGACAAAGTTGTTCCAGTTATTTGCCTTGCTGCTATAGTTCGTGAATTTCACCATGCGAGTTTCACCCACCGGAACATTGATATTGTCGGTATGCAACGACCACCATGCGCTTGAATTATCCGTAGCACCCAAGAGAGAAGGCGTAACAGTGGCAGAAGTAACCTTAGAAGCTGAAACATTCACCGTTACAGTAGCAGTCTTCCCGTTTTCAGTCTTAATGGTTACGGTATGATTTCCAGCCTTTGCCGGTATCGCAGAGAACGAGAGCTTGGAATTATCTATCACAGCAACTTTGCCATTACCATAGGTGGCTGTTACCTCCAATCCTGTCTTATCGAACGCCAAAGTGCGGTCAGTAATGCCATGAATACCCTCAGCATTATAGAAATAATAATGTGTACGCGTCGGTTGTTTCGTCACTTTGATAGCATTAATCTTTGCTACAACATTGAATTTGGCATTGGCAACGATCGGCTTTGCAGCATTTTCGCCCTTGAAAGTCTTATTATAAATGACGACAAGCTGCTTCTCTCCAACCTCGTTGATGTCTGGAATTGCGGAGAAATAGAGTTCAGATGCAGGCACAATTTTGGTTACTCCTTCCTCATAAGTCACCTCTGCCGAAACGTTGGCCATGGCTTCTTCGAGTGTTACTCCTTGTCCTATTTCATCGGGAACATTCTGTAACTTCATCGAAAGCGGAGCCTTGTCCTTTGCAGAAGTCAAGCCACCGACAGGAACGATATTCGTTTGTAAGAAGTCGATGTAAGAGCCTTCAGGACACAAGAAGCACCGTATGTTATGATTAGAGGCATCAGCATTGCGATTAGCTAACTTGTAAGGTTGCGTGAAGGTCTTGGTAACAGCGCCATTAGTCATCTTCACCAAGAATGTATCCGGACGCGAACGGTCTACTGTCAGCGTAATCTTTCCACCCAATTGCTGCACTTTCTCATCCTTATTATCAACTGGCGAAAGCAACAGATTGCTTTTAGTATACTTGAAATAAAGCCCACCCCATTGTGAATTGAACTTTGCAGAGTCACCCGTGGCATCAAAACGGATGGCGCCATACTCCGAATATCCTTCCCCACCTCGGTCTACATCATTCGTTATAATCAAAGCAAAGTTCTTATAATAAGTATTGTCATTAGGATTTATGTTCAAATTAAACACAGCGTTCCACTTCGTATTTTCGGGTACAACATAATACTTTGAGAACTGCTGCCAAAAGCCCGAGGTGAAGTCTTTTGCCCCAATAGAATACACATCTTCCTGCATTCCGACAAGCACTTCCTCTCCTGTATTCTGCTTAGACTTATTGATTGAATCTATTTTCTGGGAAATCCAATCGGGCGCATCAACATTATAAAGGTCGCCACCCTCGCAACCTGTCAATGTCAGCAAGCCCATAACAGCCAGAAATATGACTGACTTTATTTGATGAATATATTTCATACGTTTGTTTTTTTGAAGTGAATGAATAGCTAACAGCTTAATGGCCAAGACTTACAACAGGGCGAACTGTCCAGCCCTTTCCCTGGAAATAAGTAGCGTTATTACTGCCATAATTGGCCGAATTACCATCAAGATTAGGATTCTTATTCGTTAATGACTGAACAATTGGCAAGAACTCATGCCCTTGAGTATAGGTATCGTAAGAGCTTTTCAGTTCTGGATCAATGCCCACCTGTGTATAACTGACGGCATCTTTAGCATGATGAACGGAGCGACGGAACGTGCCGTGTTCTTTCAATTGCTGTAATCTGTCAGCGCTATAGAAGAAGCCCCAGCGTATCAAATCAAAGCCACGACCGAACTCACAGCCGAATTCTTTCGGGCGTTCTACGTTGGCAATCTGCTCAAACAACTTATCCGCTGTGGGGAAATCAGCTAATTTCAGACCTACTAATCCTGCACGTTGACGTACTTGGTTAATCCAATCAATCGCCTGTTGCGTAGGTCCATTCACCTCGTTCTCACATTCGGCAGCACGCAAGAGCACATCAGAATAACGCATCAGACGTAAGTTAATACCATCGTGCAAGCCAGTCACAACCTTGTCATAAAGCCCAGTACGCATATTAGTATTCTTTGCGATGGGTAGTCCACCATTATTATTATTGGTCACCACTGTATCTGTTGCAGTCATTGGTTTGGTATACCCTACATTGCCATTCTCAAATCCTTCCCAATCAGTTTCATACGTTCCGATAGTCCAATAAAGGCGAGGATCAAGCTTACCCTTGGTTGTTCGCTCCTGCTTAAACAGCTGATAGAGCCAAGGAGAGGCCGAAACATCAGCCCAACCACCATAAACGCCAGGGGCAAAGTTGCTTTCTATCGCTGAGCCTTGTGTGGCATTGACGCTCGTATTGACTGGAGTCCACTCATCATCCGTTCCCTGTGAGTCTTTATCCAAGAACTGAACTTCAAACAGACTCTCGGCATTGTTCTCATATTTCGAGCCTTCCCTGAAGTTATCTCCATAGTTGGGCATCAGCTTATAAGTGCCATATTTCCTACCAATGATATCTTTCAGCACCGCAAGAGCCTCGCTATACTTATGGCGTTGCATCAATGTGCGGGCGTAATATCCGGCTGCTGCACCACTCGTAGCACGTCCACCGGCCCACTCTCCACCGGCATCACGTGATGGAAGTAAGGTCATAGCCTCTTGAAAATCCTTTTCCACTTGGTCCAAGACCTCGTCATACGAACTGTTCTTTCCATAAAGACCATCCAACGTAGAATAGCCGGCATAGTCGGTAATCAAAGGTGGATTCTGATAATATCCGGCAAGGTTGTAATAAGACAATGCACGAAGGAAGAGCATCTGTCCCTTGATACGGCGCATTCTCTCACTTAAAACCGCATCATTATCTCCACAACGCGAGATGCCGAAATTACACACATTAATGGTGTAATACCATTCACGCCAAGGCCAAAACGAAATGTCATGCGTCACTGGTGCATTCAAATCGTCGAATGGAAGATACCAAACCTGTGATGAGTTCCATGCCTCATCACCTCGGCATACATCAATCATATATCCCACACGAGCATAAGAACCTTCCATACGGATATGGTTATAAGCTGCTATAACGCTCTCTTCCAAGTCGTCAGCATTAAAGCCAAAGGTTCCCGTTGTCTGCTGATTGGGGTTCACCAACTCTAATTTATCGCCACAAGAAGCAAGCATGCCAAGCCCCAACACAAGGGCAAGAGATAGTTTATATAGTTTCATTTTGTATAATCTATTAATGTTTTACATGATGAATTGGATATATCTGCAAGCCATTAGAATGTAAAGTGAAGGCCAAACATCACACTGCGTGCACTCGGGAAAGAACAGAAATTATAGCCTGGAGTAAAGGTTCCACCTGCATAGTCAACGTTATAACCATGATATTTGGTGAAAGTATAGAGGTTTTGTGCCGAGATATAGGCACGCACACCACTGACAAGACCACCCAACCACTTATTAGGGAAATTGTAACCCAACTCTACATTAGCAATCTTCCAATAGGCTGCATTCTGTATTTTGCGCGAACTGAAGAGGTCGTTCCACCCCAAAGTTGCATTATTAGTCACATAGGTGCGGGGCACATCCGACAGATATGTTGCCCCATCTTCCGAATAACGGTTGGCATCAAGCATATCCACCGATTTGTTTCCCCAGCCATAGCAAGAGTTCAGACTATTGTAGATATCATCAGACACATGATAGTTGAGCGCACCATAGGTAGAGACATTCAAGTCAAAGTTCTTGTATTCCAACCTAACATTCACACCAAAGTTCACCTTGGGAAGTCCACTTCCCAAAACCACTTGGTCGTTTTCATCAATCTTGCCGTCAGGAACTCCGTTCGGCCCACTTACATCTTTATACAGGCAATCACCGATATTGGCTCCTTGCTGCGTAGCATGATTGTCTAAATCTGCCTGCGTACGGGCAATGCCTTCATACACCCAGCCATAGAATTTGCCGATTTCGCGCCCCACATATGTAGCATATGCGCCCGTGATATATTTGTCTCCAAATCCCAAAGAAGTGACCTTATTATTCAATGTGCTCAAATTGGCACCGATTTCATACTTCAACGCGTGGTCGCGATTGCGGTAAGTAGCCGAGAATTCAAAGCCACTGTTATCCATAGAAGCCGCATTCATCGTCACCGATGTGTTGGAAACGCCAGCCTGTTCGGGCACAGGAACACCATAGAGCAAGTCTTCCGAGCGGTTCTTATACCATTCGGCAGTGAACTCCAAGCGGTTGTTGAACATGGCAACATCAATTCCAACGTTCGTCGTTTTCTTCTTTTCCCAAGCTATGTTCTGATTGACAAAGGTTGAAACTGCCGAACCCGACACCGGTTTATTATTGAAACTGTAGGTCATATTGTTGCGTGCCATGGTTGCCATGTATTGATATTCGCCGATATTCTCATTGCCAAGCACACCATAACTGGCACGAAGCTTGAACATATTGACCACATCTCGACTGATAGGAAAGAACTTTTCCTTGTCGAAACGCCAACCTAATGACACTGAAGGAAACGTTCCCCAACGGATGGCTCGCGTCAGACGGGAGCTTCCGTCACGTCGAACGATCAATGAAAGCAGATATTTCTCATCGTAGTTGTAGTTCAAACGACCAATGAAAGAACTCAACGCATGGGTAAATTCAAAGGACTCGGCATACTGTTTCTTACTGTTTTGCAGCTGTAGGAAATAGGGCTCGTTCATATTAATGCCCTGCCCTGTTAACAAATCGGTATGCTCTTCCTCGTAGGTCTGACCCAACACGAGGTTGATGTTGTGCTTACCGACATGCCCATCATAAGTCAGTGTGTTCTCAATCAAGGCATCTGTATAGTCACGGCTGCCTTTCGTGAGTCGCTCATTGCTCTTATCCAAGTACACACGGTTGCTTTGTGCCCATGCCGAAATCCACGTAAAGTCCTTCGCATGCGTCTTACTATAAGAGAGGTTCAGATTGTAATGCAAGCTGTGGTTCTTGTTGTTAAGGCCCAACATCTTGAACAAATCAACGTCAGCAGAGCCATTCCCCACGAAACGGTCTACCAAAGTGTTGCGCTGCAAGAGGTGATTTACGAGCAAAGGATTGGAAGCCGAGATGTCACCATGAATATTATCATAGTACACTCCATACCCGTATGCATCGTATTTATAGCCATTTGCCAAGCCCACCTTGTCGTCAAGCACCCACGTAGAAGGGTCGTATGCCTTGATTGTAGGCTGCATCAACAGCGTTCCACGCAACACATTGCTCACGTCTCCATAAAGACCTTGCACATATTCTGAGGCATTGGAGAGTCCCATATTGTCCTGATTGGAATGCGAATAGACGAAACTCGTGCGGAACTTGATGAACTTCGTTTCCATAGTGTTGTTCACACGGGCCGTATAACGCTTGTAATTGGGGCCTGCCCCCTCAAGAGTTCCCTTCTGTTGGAAGTAGTCAAGCGCGATATTATAGGTGTTGTGTGCACCGCCACCGCTGAGGTTTACATTGTGATTCTGCCTGACTCCTGTCTTAAACACCTCGTTAAACCAATCGGTATCGGTGTTATCCATAAACTGATAACGCCCCGTTTCAGGGTTCAACTTATAGCCTCCGGGAATAGGAGTACCCGAGTTTGTACATGCCTGACCTATATACTGGCTGTATTGGTCGGCATTCATCACATCGTAAACACCAGTCGAAATCTTGTCAACTCCCACGTAACCAGAGTAATCAACTTTCAAAGGCTGATCTTTCTGACCGTTCTTTGTCGTGATGATAATCACGCCGTTGGCAGCTCGCGAGCCATAGATTGCACCGGCTGCAGCATCTTTCAACACTTGAATGGAGGCTATATCATTAGGTGAAAAATCGCGAATGGTCGTACCAACGGGCACACCATCGACCACATATAGAGGTGCAGTACTGCCGAAAGAACCGATGCCTCGAATTCTAACCATAGGGTCGGCACCCGGTTGTCCGTCTGTAGTGATTTGCACACCTGGCACTTTTCCCTCAAGCATTGTCGATATATTGGAGTTTGAAACCTTTTTCAAATCCTCGGCATTCACGATAGATACAGAGCCCGTAAGGTCGGCTTTCTTCTGCGTTCCATAGCCCACTACGACCACTTGGTCGAGCACATGGTTATCTGGAGACAGCTGTACGGCATCAAGGATTGCCCTGCTACGAACGGCAACCTCACGACTTTTATAACCCACATAGCTGATGACAAGCGTTGCATTGGCAGGCACTTCCAGCTGGAATTTACCGTCAAGATCGGTCACCGCACCTATTCTTGAACCTTTCACCATCACATTCACACCGATGAGAGGTTCACCCTGTTCGTCAACCACCTGACCTTGTGTTTTGATGGTTTGTGACTGCAATACCGAAGCACTCACAGGCATCGGACAGGTTATCAGACCGCCTAATGCTGCCAGACAAAGCATCACAGAGATTAGTTGTTTCCTCATTTTTAGTTATTTTTAGGTTGTTATTGATAAATCTTCAGCTTTTCTTATCGACAAACTTCAAGCCAAGCCACTTCATGACATAGACTACTTCACAACATTGTTTCTTGAAAGACAGACTGCAAACAGTAGTTTGTTAAAACGGCAATCTCATGTCTGCCGCATTTTCCTATTCATGAAAATTCTCCTCTATATATAGGGGCTAATAGCTGTACTCATTAGGTTTACGCCGACAAAGATAGGGAAAGTGGAAAAACGGCAGGTGGACAAAACGACACAAAAAGGTGGACAAAAGATTAAAATATAATATGGATTGAGAACAGCTTCACATTTAGTTTTCTGACAAGTCGATTAGAATGGCATAACAAGAGCAATCATGCTGCTCAACCTTTCAACGGAACGTCATTAACAAAACAGATTGAACTCTGGCCGTATAATTAGTGTCTATTAAAGTATATATTATTCAGTAAACACTAATTAGATAGAGATTGCATTGCCTGAAGATTAAGATGATTGTGGAATTTTCATAAAGTATGATATATAAATTCGTTATTAAAAATGCTTATTTCTGATGTATTTGATGCTGAGTAAATTTTTGTGAATCATTTGAAAGCATTTTATTAAAATATTTCATGATTCGGATTTATACATCATATATCATTGGTACCTATTGAATTGCCGTTTTGTTATTCATCATCTGCAGTTCCCATAAGATGCAATAAAATGTTATATGAAGCACTCCCTCTCTCTGAAAGAATAGAAATAATTATTCTCTTAAGGTTACAGTAGATTTTATCTTCCGTGTGACAGATGATTGAAGATTGCCGAAGTTGCTATGAGTTCCTTGAAAACGGCATCCTGTTCGAGGATTGATCTGCAACCCGTCATGATCATTTGCTTCCTTGCTCGCGTGATGGCTACATTGAGTTTGCGGTCGATAATGTGGCCATCTTCCTCGAAACAGTTGGCAGTCAGGAAGTCGAGTTGATAGCGATGCTGGATTGTAAACGAATAGATGATGACGTCACGCTGGCTTCCTTGATAGCGTTCCACGGTGTCGATGCTGATCTTTTCGAGGCCGGTGATGCCAAGTTTTTCTATCTCTTTTCTAATCATGGCAATCTGATTGCGATAGGGAACGATGACACCCACGGTTTGATTGGCATCAAAACTCGGGCCATAGAAACGGTGGATGCGCCCTAAGATACGTGCAACAATCTGGGCTTCATCGGCATTTACCTTATCAGAAAGCTGCGAATGACGGCGTAACTCCGATGGAATGAACATCATTCGATATGCTTTCAGTGCATCATCGAGAGTGTCAATAGACGGTAGGTGATAGTCGAGTTGCTTCTCCAACTGGTGGGGCAGAGGCACAGGTTTCAGGCGTTCTTTGAAGTAGAATATACGGTTTGGAAAGGCGGCAACAGCTGGATGCATGCGTCCTTGTGCCCGTAAAACGCCCATGAAGTCGCTTCTTTGGGCTGCTTCTTCCACATGAATGAGACGCTCGAAAAGCGAGTTTCGGCAGTTAGTCAGGCCGATTTCATGAAGCAAAGTATTGTGTACAGCCGAGATATTTGCCTCTTGTTGTACCACCGCAGGCAACTGCTTATAGTCTCCAATGAGGATAAACTTCGGCAAATGTGACAGTAGTCCCACGAGATTTGGCTCGAGAATCTGACTTGCTTCATCGATGATGGCCATGGAGAACGACTTGAGTCGGAAGATATAAGACTTGCTTTGAAGCGTACTTGTAGTGCCGACTATGACGCGAGATGCCATGAGTTGCTCGCGAATAACATTCAATCGAGGGTTGTTTTCGATATATTCGCTAAGCAGATGTGACTTATATCGCTTGTCACAACAGTATTCACTGCCGATGCGGATATAGTCGATTGCGTTCTCAGAAAGCATGCCACATATCTCATCTACAGCGCGGTTGGTGTAGCTCATCAGCAGAATTGACTCGTCTTTAGCCAAGGCTTCACGTACCATGAACTGCAAAGCCATACTCGTTTTGCCTGTTCCCGGAGGGCCGACCAACAGGAAATAGTCTTTTGCTTGAAAGGCCTTGAGAAGCAGGGGGTCGTAAGTGGGGTGGTAATTTCGTGTGAGTTGCACAGTGGTATCCTGCTCCGGAACACGTTGTGCCAGCAAGAGTTGGCGGCATTTCGGGGCAGACGTGATGAACTGATGCAGCGAACGGATAGCCGAAGTGCCTCCAATGTCGCTGCCACTATGCTCTATAGCCCACACATTTCCCTCCTTGGGAATGGGGTTTACGGTCTTTACGGTTACACTGTCTGTGTGGATTTCGATGAGATTCCCTTTGAAGAGAAGTGAGTTTCTGACGTCAGGACCCTCTAAAGGCGAATAGGAATAGAGGTAAACTAAATCACCCAAGCGGAAGTTGGGCAGGAAATCTTCGCCCTGATTGGGCACGTTCAGTGTGATGATGTCAAAGCCGTTGATGTCCTTGCTCTTGGCTTTTGCTGCAATTGTGAGGTCTGTATAGATGTTGCCGGCTTCCTTTTTATTAGCCAAGGGCATGTTCCAAAGGTCGGCAGTACCGTTTCCTACACCCTCCTGTTCGCCCACTTTGGCAGCCAATTGCTCGCGATAAACGAAGGTCATCATGCGCTCATAGTAGGCCTTTTCGAGGGGTGAAAGGTTATGAAGTGGATTGATGACGGCATCAAGACGTGGTTGGATATACTTGAAATAGAATGGCGTTGCAAGTTTTTTTTCATTGATAATGTCGGCCGAAAGCATGTCGGTTGTGCCCTCAAAGCCGTTGAGTGCGAAGCTGTATTCATAGGCTACGATGCGGTTGCGCAGGCCGATGGCTTCACGGAAGAGCTTCTGATAGAAGTTCACTACAACTAATCCGCCTGGCAACGGATATTTGGAGTAGAGCAGACGCATATCGATTTTGTTGCTCGGAACATGGAAATTCTGTCGTAAAACACCGTAATAAAGCAACAGTTGTACATAGTGTTCTTCTTTCTGAAAGCTGCCATATTCGTTGGGCTGATGCGTCTGAATGTTGTAGTTGTTGCCCGACTTTTGCTCAACAAGCAACTTGAAATCGGTGGTCATCAGGTCGGCACGGCCCTGCAATCCCAATTGCTCGCAGACGAAAGAAGGCTCAAGGATTGCCTTTTCCCGATTGAAAGTGACGTCGGTTTGCGGCTGCATCAGATCACCATGAAAGTCGCCAAAGAGTTCAGCTACAATCTGTTGGATGTTCTGGGTCTGTCGAAGTGCGGCCGTTCTGAAGTCTTCCTTACGGTTAAGGTCATCGCAAGTGCAGTATTCCAAGGCTTTATCCTTGAAGTTCTTTTTAAAGGTTTCCCGCCAGATATAATGCCCGTTACCATTGATAATGTCGTCCAAAGCAGTACCGGCAAAGTTTCCAAGCAGGATTGCTTGACTGTTGGCAGCTGGCGACATGGCATTGATGAGGTAGGAAAGTGGGTGGTGTCCGTAGTCAGTAAAGCATCGGGCAATGCTGCTGATATCAATGAGATAGTCGGGCTCATATACGATTATAGAGGCTTCTTTGGCTGTATCTACATCGATAAGATTTACCTGTGAACCTATCTGGAGTAGGTTCTTGAGATATTCCTGATGAGGTTTGAGGTGTATGATCAGCTGTTTTTCGGTGGTATCTTGGTCGATATTGACGGTAAAAGTGTCGTCGGTAACCTCGCTGACAAGGCCTCGGATATAGCGGTAGTCGATATGTCTGTATTCCTTTTGTGGCATATCTTCCACAGGAATTCGCCCCACAAGAAAGGATGGAATATCGGTATCAAAGACGGCAGAAACAAACACGGCAAGGGCTCGGCAGGCATACATCAGTTCTTCATGAGGCATGTTTTCGGCCCTGTTGCTGGCCCTTCTCATGTTCTGAATGGCTATAGTGTCACCGACAGCTATGTGATGTTTCTTGCAAAGGAAGTCCACTTGGGCAAACAAGTTGCCGAAAGCAAGGTTGCTTCCTGCCAGTCCCTCGCTGCATGTGAGCACCAAAGTTTCGTGCAACAACTTGTTGATCGGAGTGTCAGCTTCGGCCTCTATGATACTTAAAATGCGGTGGAAGAGTTCGTCAGCAGAAATGAAATTAGGCATTGTCAACAGTCTTTTTTTCCCACTCCAAGAGTTGTTTCTTCAGCTCACGTCCCCAATGATATTCTCCCGTAGTGCCGTCTTTGTGGATAATTCTGTGGCAAGGTACGAGCATGGCAATGCGATTTTCGGCCACAGCTGAAGCCACAGCACGCACTGCTTTGGGTTGATCGATGCGCTCTGCCAACTCTTGATAGGAGAGCGTTTCGCCCTTCTTGACCTTTAAAAGCTCGCTCCAAACTTTCTTTTGAAAGTCAGTTCCTTGGAGATCAAGCTTCAAGGGGTGGTCGTATTCATCAAAGATAACGCGCTTTACTGTGTCGGCCATCAGGTCATTCTGTGTCGTTGGCGTATATACTCCCCAATGACTTGCTAACTCATGAATTACTTCCATGCGATTCCAACCTAAGAACTGGAGGTCGCAGATGCCGTCAATCGTGCGTGCAACGATAACTGTTCCGAACGGAGTTTCAGTGAATCCATATACGATTTCGTTTGCCATTGTAGTGTATAGAATATTTCTTTAAGTGAGAAAACGTCGCAGATTTTGCGACGTTTTTAGTTTTATATCATCGCAAATTCTGCGACAAAAATACGTATAAAATGTCGCAAAAGCAAGTGCTTTTAGTGTTTTTTCGCAGTTGTTTGTATTAAAATCTCTATGAATTAGCTTTTTTCCTACTTGTTTTCTCTTTCTTTTAATGGTGTGGGGGAGGCTCTCTCTTATTGTCCTCCCAATCGTTCGAAGAAAGTAATCACCTCTTCCCACGTCTTAAACTCATCGCTTCCGAATGCGATAGTCGTGCCCATGAAGTCGGGATGAGGCTGTGGATCAATGAAATAATCACCGTAGAGAAGGTTTTTCTGATTGGTGAATATCACGTGATTATAGGCAGGTGCAGAGAAGAACTCCTCCGTCCAATGCTGCACTTCCTCTGTATAGGCGTGGTTGTTGGTGGGCACTGGTGCCACGATATACACCTGATAATGTTCCAACAGCAGTTCATAAGCCTTGTGCATGCTGCTCAATGGCTTATCGAAACTATCGTGAAGGGCATCAAAATGCAGGTAGACTATGGGGCGTTCTGTACCGTTCTGTCGGTCGTCTATCCATTGAATGACGGGTATAAGATAATGAAGTGCCACCTTATCTATCAGTCGATGCTCGCCATGGAAATAGATTGCATAGGGATAATGCTGTCGGAAAAGGTCGAAAGTATGCACCACTGGGTCGTTGTCTCCAAAGAGACCATAGACGCGTTCACGCTCCTCGGTATCTATATTGGCAAAACATTGCGTCGTTATATCCTTGTATTCCTTGATGAGTCCCTTAGTAACCATGAGGTCTTGCACACCGTCTTTGCGTGGATTTTGAAACTCCTGATGTCCTGTCATGCTGCTCATCGTGTCGCCCATTGCAAAGGCTGGGTTGACAAGAATGCGGTCGAAGCCGTGCAACATCTCGGTGTACATGCCGCCCATCGACGTACCTATGATGAGATCGGGCTGTTCGTTGTCAGCCATTTTGCGTAGCATTTGCATGGCTTCTTCGGGATGTACGGGAATATCCTCTGCGATAACAGAGGCTTCGGGCATAAGTTCTTGCAGCATTTTCACAGTTCCACTCTGTGCCGAAGAAAGGAAACCGTGCACATACATGATTTTTTTCCCTTTCATTAATGAAGGAAATTGTTTGCTATAAGGGCTGTCCATATCTATCTTTTCCTTTTAAGTTTATAGCTGCAAAGCTACGAAAAAAAGGCTGATATGCAAAATAAAGTCAGGTGTTATGGTTCTGAAAAGGCTGTTATCTCCCATTGCGCTTGCTTCAAGTCAACATTTCCATTCGGCTTGAAAAGCACACCTTCGCTTTCAAGAAGCTGCCGTTGTTCGGGCCAATTCGGTGTAAGTCGCCCTGCACTGTTCACGACCCGATGACACGGAATGGCTTCATCAGAAAGCCCATGGAGGGCATTCCCCACGTGTCGGGCATGCAAGGGATAGCCGGCCAAGCGTGCAATCTGGCCGTAGGTGAGCACGCGTCCGCGTGGAATTTGACCGACAATATTGATGACTTCCTGTCTGAAAAGTTCGGAATTGAAGTGAGGCATGGGGCGAAGATGCTTTAATGATAAGCCTTAGAACCAATCCAAGAGGATAAAATCATGAGCAGATTGTTTACCGCAGTGTCAGAGATTGGCTTCGTTGGAAAGTCTACTTTAACGCCCAGACTAAATGCAGAGCGGATGTTGTCGGCTTGATAATGGCAGATTTGTCCTGTGAGCGGATGGTCGAGAAAGCGTACATCGGCACGGTGATGTCCCCATAGTCCGAAGCTGAGGTCATAGGCAAAGCAGAGTGAAACTGTGCTGATGATGCGTAGGTCGAGGCCAACTCGTGGCTTAACCGCCAATGCAGGACACTGCACATCATAATCCAATTGGACATGACTGCCGGGATATCCCTGCTTCAGCTCATGCTCTTCGCTGCCTTTCATGTGGCCAAGATTGAGGAAATTTGTCTGCACAAGCGCACCGATATGTGGTTGGATAATCCATTTTTTCGGAAAGAAATACCACTTGATACCTCCTTCGATACCCAACATGTTGACTTTTTTCAGGCCAATCCCCGAGGCATAATAAGTGGCTATTCCTTCTTGCTCATAGTATAAACCGCCCGTCAATGCAAGACGGTTCTTTAGAAAATAGTCGGCTGAAAGGGCGAAATAATAGCCTTCTTCATCACCCATATAAAAGTCTTGTCCGTCGGGTGTGTTGTCGGTTAGTGTCGTTCCACCGAAACTGGTCTGCAAAGACCAGCGCTTGGAAGCATTATCTTTGTCGTTGGTTGCCATTCCATGGAGTGGCATGAGAGAGCAAATCGCGAGAAGAAATGATGTTTTGAAGTTCATGTTCTTTTGTATGTTGTTGCTTTATATTATTGTTTTCCCGTTATGATCAACTTCTTCCTATATCTCGGTTTCCGTGTCGTCAGTAGGCGAATAGGCAATGGTTTTGATGACACGGCAGGGATTTCCCACGGCAATTGAACCGTCGGGAATGTCAGATGTGACCACCGAACCAGCGCCAATCGTGCAGCCATTGCCGATGGTTATGCCGGGGAGAACGGTCACATTGCCGCCAATCCACACATCATTGCCTATCGTAATGGGCTTAGCCCACTCTGTTCCCTTGCGTCGTTCAACAGGGTCGGTGGGGTGACAAGCCGTGTAGAGGCTCACATTCGGGCCAATATAGGCATGGTTGCCGATAGTGACCATAGCTTCATCAAGTATGGTAAGGTTGAAGTTGGAAAAGAAATGGTCTCCCACATGGATATTACAACCGTAGTCACAGTAGAAAGGTGAGTTCACAATGGGGTGCTCTCCGCAACTTCCCAAGATAGCTCTGACAGCTGTTTCCCGGCCTTCATTGTCGCTCGGTGGCAGTTGATTGTATTGCCGGATGCGGTCTTTTGTCTTGAAAAGCAAATCGAGAATTTCAGCATTTAGAGCGTCATAGGGTTCTCCTTTCAGCATTTTATTCCATTCGTTGTTCATTGATTAATGGGTTTATTGCTGCAAATTTACATATTTTTCTTGGGAAATAGATGAGCGAAAGAACTTGTCTTAAACTTGCTTTCGCCTTTTTGTGAAAGTTAGGGAGCCGCAGATTACACCGCTATTTGCACCAGATTGCATCGCAATTCCATTCATTTTACAGCGTCATCTGCGTCAAGTTACAAGATGATTTGAGTCAAGTTACACTGTAATCTGACGCAAGTTACAAAATGATTTGACTGGAGACAAAACGATCAATGAATTGTATCACATGACAAAAGAAAACGGTTCACGATGATTATACAATCATAAAAGAGGGTATTCCATAAGCTACAATTTCACACAAAAAGTCAAATTAAATCATCATATCGTAGCCATTGTTACGAAATTATTATGTAATTTTGCAACATAGAACAGAGAATTAAATGATATATCGCTTATGAAAGTAGCAATTGTTGGTGCAAGTGGGGCCGTAGGACAGGAGCTCCTGCGCATTCTTGCAGAGAGAAATTTCCCGTTGGATGACTTGGTTCTGTTTGGCTCTACACGCAGTGCGGGCCGCAAATACACCTTCAAGGGGAAAGAATATGAGGTGAAACAGCTGCAACATAATGATGACTTCAAGGATGTGGACATTGCTTTCACATCGGCAGGTGCAGGGACTTCAGAGGAATTTGCAGGTACCATAACGAAGCATGGCGCTGTGATGATCGACAATTCCAGTGCATTCCGCATGTGCGATGACGTGCCCTTGGTGGTTCCCGAGGTGAATGCTGAAGACGCACTGAACTGTCCCCGTCACATCATTGCCAATCCCAACTGCACTACAATCATGATGGTTGTGGTGTTGAAACCCATAGATCGGCTCAGTCATATACGCAAGATACACATTGCAAGCTATCAAAGTGCGAGCGGAGCAGGTGCAGCTGCCATGCAAGAACTTGAGCAACAGTATAAGGAACTCATTGAAGAAGGCCGTGTGAAGACTGTAGATAAGTTCCCACATCAGTTAGCTTACAACGTCATTCCACAGATTGACAAGATGACTTCGAATGACTATACGAAGGAAGAGATGAAGATGTATAACGAAACACGCAAGATTATGCACAGCGATGTGCGCACGAGTGCCACCTGTGTACGCGTGAGTTCGCTTCGTTCTCACTCTGAAAGCGTGTGGTTCGAGACCGAGAAACCGCTCTCTGTCGATGAAATCCGCAAGGCTTTGGCAGCTGCTCCGGGCGTTACTTTGGTAGATGATCCGCAGCATTATGTATATCCCATGCCCCTTGAGAGTGCGGGGAAAGACGATGTCTACGTAGGACGCGTGCGCAAAGACTTGGCTGATGACAACGGCAACACACTGTGGCTGACGGGCGACCAGATTAGAAAAGGCGCGGCGTTGAATGCTGTTCAGATTGCAGAATACCTGATAAAGGCTAAAAAGTAATATAGAAATAAAACGGTAAAAGGGTAAGAACGTAAAAAGACTACACTTGAGTTTGAATTCAAGAAGCGTCTTTTTGCGCTTTTACCCTTTTATTTTTGTGGTGTTATTCTACCTTTTTACTTTCTTCTCTTCTTAGCCCTTGCATGCCAACACCTCTACTTCGACGAGTGCACCCTTGGGTAAATCCTTCACAGCTACAGCCGAACGAGCTGGGAAAGGCTGACTGAAGAACGTGGCATAAACCTCGTTCATGGCAGCAAAATCATTCATGTCGGCCAAATAGACCGTTGTCTTTACGACATGAGCAAGGTCTGTTCCTGCTTCTTTCAGAATGTTGCCGGCATTGGTAATAGCCTGTTTGGTCTGCTCCTTAACCCCACCTTCCACGAAGTTTCCTGTCGATGGATCGATTGGAATCTGTCCGGATGCGAATACAAAACCGTTGACTTCGATGGCCTGGCTATATGGCCCTATAGCGGCAGGAGCGTTGTTTGTGTGAATAGCTTTCATATAAATTATTTTAAGTTTGGGTTATACAATATGGTTATATCCTTGTCCTTAAGAGCTTGAAGGATTTCATCAATGTGCTCTTGGTTCTTGGTTTCCATGGTCACACGCAGCATACAAGCATTCACTTTCTTGCGATTTGCCGAGCGATCATGGTGCACTCCCGTCACATTGGCCCCTTTCTGGGCAATCACAGAGCATACTTCGACAAGCTTTCCAGGTTGGTCATCGAGTTCAAAGTCAAGTGTACAGAGACGGCCACTCTTGGCAAGTCCGCGATTAATCACACGGTTCAGGATAGTCACATCAATGTTTCCGCCACTGACAACACACACGGTTTTCTTGCCTTTCACGGGCACTTTGTTGAACATTACGGCTGCAACGCTCGTTGCACCCGCGCCTTCTGCCACCATTTTCTCACTCTCGATGAGCTTCAAAATGGCTGCACAAATCTCGTCTTCCGTAACGGTAACAATCTCATCTACATATTTGGAACAGGTGTCAAAGGTCAGTTGTCCCGGCTCTTTTACAGCGATGCCGTCGGCTATAGTCGATACACTTGGCAGACATTCTATCTTGTGGTCATGAATGCTGTTGACCATACTTGGAGCGCCTTCTGCCTGTACACCGTAGACTTTCACATGCGGATTAAGACTCTTAATGGCATAGGCAACACCTGAAATCAAGCCTCCGCCACCCACAGGAACGACTACAGCGTCGAGGTCGGGAAGCTGCTCAAGCAACTCAAGTCCTATCGTTCCCTGCCCTGCAATGACGTTTTCATCGTCGAAAGGATGCACGAAAGTGTAACCCTTTTCATCGCGCAATTGCAACGCTTTCTGATAGGCATCATCATACACTCCGGGCACAAGCATCACCTCAGCACCTAACTTTCGGGTGGCTTCAACCTTAGAGATCGGAGCACCTTCAGGCAGACAAATGAGGCTCTTCACACCCATTGCAGTGGCTCCCAAGGCTACACCCTGGGCATGATTTCCTGCAGAACAGGCAATGACTCCCTTTTTCTTTTCCTCATCCGAGAGTTGGGAAATCTTGAAATAAGCCCCCCGAAGCTTGAAAGAACCCGTCAACTGCAGACATTCCGGCTTAAGATAAACGTCCACATCCGGGTTGATTTTCTTCGCATGTATAAGCTCCGTCTTGCGTAAAACGTTGCTCAACACGTAGCGTGCCTTATAAAACTGATCTAATTGCAACATGACTTTGTGCATTAACAAATATTGTATTGCAAAGTTAGTACATATTTGTGAAAAGCAAAAAGGTAAAGGGGTAAAAAAGCAAAAAAGTCTTTTCGCGTTGCGAATGAACAGCTTTCATGAACCGACAAATCACATTTTACACCACGGCAAACGTTGGGTTTCACGTTTTTTTGTGTAACTTTGCGCAATAATATGTTGCATATCGCCCAGTATTTTCCCATCACAGACCCCACACTTGTATTCTTTGTGGTGTTGCTGATAATCCTTTTTGCACCGATTATCATGGGAAAACTGCGCATCCCTCATATCATTGGAATGGTTCTGGCAGGCGTTGTTGTGGGCGAATATGGCTTGGATATCCTCGTCAGAGACGACTCTTTTGAACTCTTCGGACGTGTAGGTCTCTACTATATCATGTTTCTTGCAGCCCTCGAAATGGATATGGAGAGCATCCGAAAGAACAAGAATCAACTGCTCATTTTCGGGCTCTTGACCTTTACTGTGCCTTTAGTGCTGATTTATTTCATGGGCATAAGTCTGCTCAACTATGGCAAAACAGCATCACTTTTGTTAGGTTGCATCATGGCAAGTAACACACTTGTGGCCTATCCTATCGTCAGCAGATACGGTTTGCAGCGTAAACCGAGCGTCACTTTGAGCGTGGGTTCAAGCATGATTGCCCTTCTCTTCTCGCTCATTCTCTTGGCTGCTATCGTGGCATCCAACAGCGGTGAGGGAAGCATTGGCTTCTGGTTGATCTTCGTTTTGAAGTTCATCGCCTACTGTGGGGGCGTCATCTTCCTGCTTCCAAGACTCACACGGTGGTTTCTCCGCCGTTACAGTGATGCCGTGATGCAGTTTATTTTCGTCTTGGCTTCAGTCTTCCTATGCGCCGCTTTGAGTGCAGCCATTGGATTAGAAGGCATTTTCGGCGCCTTCCTTTCAGGCTTAATCCTCAACCGATACATCCCTTCCGTGTCGCCATTGAAGAACAGATTGGAGTTTATCGGCAATGCAGTTTTCATTCCATATTTCCTCATCGGCGTGGGCATGCTCATCAATGTGCGGTTGCTTTTCAATGGAGGTGGCATCCTTTGGGCCGTCATCTGCATCACTGTTTTCGGCACTTTGGGCAAAGCTATCGCTGCATATATCGCATGCATGGGCTTCAGAATGCCCATAAGTTCAGGCCACATGATGTTTGGAATGACGTCCGCTCACGCCGCAGGTGCCATTGCCATGGTGATGGTCGGCATGCGATTGCCCTCTGCCGACGGCTCTCCGGTGGTGAGTGCACAGATGCTTAACGCCGTTGTTATCATGATTTTATTCACCTGCATCATATCAAGCATTCTGACAGAACAATCAGCACAACACATCGTCTTACGTGACAAGGAGATGCCGGCAGAAGCAGAAGAAAAGATAAAAGACGAGAGAATACTCGTTCCGGTGAAGTATCCTGAGTATGCAGAATACCTGATGAACATGGCCATTCTGATGCAAGACCGCAAGCAAGGGCGTGGACTTGTGGCCCTCAATGTGGTCTATGATGACGAGCACATGCGCCGAAACATGGAACAAGGCAACCGATTATTGGAGCAAGTGACACGCTACTGTTCCGGCTCCGACGTGCATATTCAGACGCAAACACGCGTTGCTGCCAACATTGCCAACGGCATAAAGCATGCTTTCAAAGAGTTTCAAGCCACCGAAATCCTTATTGGAATGCACAGTCACAAAGAGGTTTCTTCAAAGTTTTGGGGCGAGTTTCATCAGAGTTTATTCAACGGATTGAACCAACAAATCATGATGGCAAGGCTCAATCAACCCCTCAACACAATCCGCAGAATACAGGTAGCCGTACCTTCACGGGCCGAATTTGAACCCGGTTTCTACCGCTGGTTGGAGCGCTTGGCGCGTGTAGCGGGCAACTTAGATTGCCGCATTCAGTTCCACGGACGCACGGATACGCTTGCCTTAGTGAATGAATATATCAAGAACCGACACCCTCAAGTGCGTGCCGATTACAGCAACATGGAACATTGGAACGCCCTTCCGCAATTGGCAAACAGCCTCTCCGACGACCATCTTCTCGTCATTGTGACCGCCCGAAAGGGTACGGTTTCCTACAAGAATGCACAGGAATACCTGCCCGATGAAGTCCAACGATATTTCAACGGCAAGAACTTGCTCATCATTTTCCCCGATCAATACGGCGATCAGGAAGTCATGACATACTCTCAGTCGCAGCATACCGAGGAACGAAGTGCCTGGGAGTCGCTTGCAAGATGGATTGACAAACGGCGCAGAAAGTTATCTTAAAACACATCATTGATATGATTGACATCAAGAATATAACGAAGAGTTTCGGCAGTCTTCAAGTGCTCAAAGGCATTGATCTGCACATCAACAAAGGCGAAGTAGTCAGCATCGTAGGCCCATCGGGAGCCGGAAAGACCACGCTCTTGCAGATCATCGGGACGCTTGACAAGCCCGATGCAGGCACCATTTGCATCGACGGCATCGACGTGAGCAGTCTTTCAACGCGCAAACTCAGCGACTTTCGCAACCAACATATAGGCTTCGTGTTTCAGTTCCACCAGCTTCTGCCCGAATTCACTGCCTTAGAAAACATCATGATTCCAGCCTATATCGCAGGCAAGAGCAACAGCGAAGCCAAACAACGGGCCTTGGAACTGCTTGCTTTCATGGGCCTTTCAGACCGCGCCCACCATAAACCTGCCGAGCTTTCAGGGGGAGAAAAGCAGCGCGTTGCCGTTGCCCGAGCCCTCGTCAACAAGCCCGCTGTGATTCTTGCAGACGAACCTTCGGGCAGTCTTGACAGCAAAAACAAGGCTGAACTGCATCAACTTTTCTTCGACTTACGCGATAAATTCGGACAGACTTTCGTCATTGTGACCCACGATGAGGGGCTTGCAGCCATCACAGACCGCACAATTCACATGAAAGACGGCGAGATTTGGGGAGCAGAATAAGCTGTACTTTCGCCTCCTATTCTCCCTTTTCGAGCAATCGGAGATAGCGGTTTAAGACATAACCGGCATGCACTTTACATCCCATTTTGTAAAGTTTATGTCGCGTTTTTACCCCCTTCGCGAATTGACCAAATAGAAAATAAAAAGCCGTTTTTCGTGACTATCCGAGGCCATTTTCAGCAAAAAGCAACACAAAATAAGCCATATCATCTTGCAATATGCGTCACTTTACATGGCAAGGTGCACCAAATCACCGCGCATTATGCCTCAAAGCATCGCGCGTTTTGCGTCAAATGAGCGCCTAACATGACGCAAAACACATCCGCATCTATATCTTTTCAGCATGCAATCTGCCTTAAAAGGCACTACAATACTGATTATCAAGCGATTAGAAAAAAGCCTCAAAACTCGCGTATTTGCGTCCAAGAGGATTATAATTTGAAACAGGGGGAGTTTTCAGAAGGGTTTTGTAAAAGAATATTTAATACCTACCCCCATCCCAAAGGGGGAGCCTCCCCCAGCCCCTCCGAAAGGAGGGGAGCCCGAACTTGCAGGAAAATCATCATTGTGCTATGGCTTGGAAAGCCATAGCAACCCATTGGTTAACAACAAAAGAACTGCCACTTTAACCTCGCCTCAAGGGAGGGGAGCCCGAACTTGCAAGGAAAATCATCATTGTGCTATGGCTTTCCAAGCTATAGCAACCCATTGGTTAACAACAAAGAGAGCTGCAACTTTAACCTCGCCTCAAGGGAGGG
>NZ_KV817503.1:0-23888 GCF_001814685.1 Prevotella sp. HMSC077E09
TTGAGAATCGGGATGCCCAGAATAAAATTTTAAATCATAAACAACAGGCAAAATGGAAAAGAAACTTATTTATTTGGTTTATCAGACAGATGCTTGGCACTCTGTCGAGACAAGAAAACTTGTTTACATTGGTGAGAATTTGGAAGAAACTATCCGTAAGATGGTAGATTTCCTTTCATTAACCGAAGAAGATGCGAAACAGCTTAGCCAGTGGAGACAGACTTCATGCAACAATAGGGACTTTGAAGTCATGATTGAACGCCAGTTCGTGAATGATTTTACCGTTTAATTCAAAATAATAAAAAGTATGAAAAAGATATTTGAACTTTATAAGGAGATAAAAGCAAAACATCCTGAACATTTACTGCTGATTGGGGATGGAGATTGTTACTTCCTGTTTGAAAAGGATGCCGTTGCCGGAAACAAGTGCCTTGGAACGGACATGCTCTCCCGGTCGGACATTGCAGAAACCCCTGTTAATATTGTGGAATTTCCACATCATTGTCTTGACGCCTATTTGCCAAAATTGGTTCGTGATGGTTATAAGGTTGCTGTATGTGACACCAAAGATCTTGTGAGGTACAAGACAAAAGCAAGGGTGAAAGTTCTTACCGAAGCCGGCAAGTGGCATTTGGCAGAAATCAAGGGTCTTAAAGAGGGAACTATTGTCGAGGGTATATATAACCCTCTGAACAGGGCGTTCGACTTCTACTGGAATGGTGAGGGGGCAATGCTTTGGATTGGCGAGAACGGAGAATTGATAAACGAATAATTTAAAATAAGACAAGATGAACATTTTTACAAATAACGCAGACTTCTACCCGACTCCCGACGAGGTTATAAACACGATGATGATGAGTGAGGATTTTGTCGGCAAGACTATCCTTGAACCATCAGCAGGGAAAGGCAACATTGTTGACTGGCTCAAAAAGAACGGAGCCGGAAAGGTGATTGCTTGCGAAAAGGACACTAACATCAAAAAACTTTTGAATGGCAAGTGCGATATTATAGCGGATGACTTCCTGACCGTTTCTTCAGAACAAATTAGTCATGTGGACTATATCGTAATGAACCCTCCTTTTTCAGAAGGAGCGAAACATATCCTTCATGCGTTTGAGATTGCTCCGGCAGGATGCACCATCATTGCCTTGTGTAACAGCGAAAGCGTAAATCAAGGCTGGGAACGGAACGCCACCAAAGAGAAATTGATGGAGACGATTGAGCTTTATGGGTGCAAGGAGTTCTTGGGCAGAGTGTTTGACGATGCGGAGCGCAGGACGGATGTACATGTTAGCTTGATAAAGCTGTATAAAGAGGGTGAGGGGCAAGACGAGTTTGACGGTTATATGTTTTCCAACGAAAAGGACTCGCTTGATGCGAACGAGACGGAAGGGCTGGTGCAATATAATGTGGTGCGTGACATGGTAAACCGCTATATTTCAGCTGTAAGGCTTTTCGACGAGACGATGGCTGCAGCGGAGAAAATCAACTCCGTGGCATGTTTCGGTGGAAAGAGTGACGGGTATCTCCCTGTAAGGTTTGCCGTGGTAGATGCTTCCAATAGCGTTGTCCGTATCAGCCGACAGCAATACAAAAAAGAGTTGCAGAAGTATTATTGGAGGCGGATATTCGGGAAGCTGAATATGGAAAAGTATGCCACGCAGAAATTACGGGAACAGATAAACAAGTTCGTGGAGCAGCAGACATACGTCCCCTTTACCATGCACAACATTTATCAGGTGCTGAACATGGTAATCCAGACGACGGGGCAGAGGATGAACACAGCGTTACTCGAAGCATTCGACCTGATTTGCTCTTTCTCTGACGAGAATTCCACTGCCGGGGAGAAATGGAAGACAAACGCAAACTATATGGTCAACCGCAAGTTTATTGTTCCATACATGACTTCCTATGACCCCAAATGGCCGAGAGACTATCTCGATCTTGGATATGGAGGGATGGCAAACAGAATGGAGGACGTTTGTAAGGCTCTCTGCTTCATTACGGGTAGGAACTACGACTGTATCGGAAGCCTTGACCGTTTTGTACGAGATAACAACTTGGAATGGGGAAAGACTTTCGAGTGGGGATTTTTCAAGTGTAAGGGCTTTAAGAAAGGAACAATGCACTTTGAGTTTAAAGATGAAGAGGTGTGGATGAAGTTCAACCGTGAAGTGGCCAAACAGCGGGGATGGGTGCTGCCAAAGAAGAAATCTGCATAAACATGAGTATTAGGGAGGTTGCAAGGGCAACCTGCAATCTCCCTGAATATAAAAAATTCTGTCTTGCGGTATTTTATGGCTCTTTTATTTTGTAGTTTAGAAACATCTTCATATCTTTGTAACAGATAAAGACAGGTCATTAATGAGAATTATCTCACAAAAGAAGATTAAGGACTTCTATGGACTACCACAATATGAACAAGCAAAGATACCTTTGCAACAGTGGTACTACACCATAAGGAACAGGGATTACAGGAGTTTTGCCCAAATACTGGTAGACTTCGGTGATACTGTAAGAGAGAAAGGCTTATATGTCTTCAGCATTGGCGAAGGAAAATACAAGGTAGCCACCTCGATATATTTCGATACAGGGTGTGTGTATGTGCGGTTTGTGGGATCCGCTTCTGACTGGGAGGCACTTCTTGATGAGAGGGATGTAAAAAGAACTATATGAAAATATCAGAGGCTCAATATAAGTATGCCCAAAGACGGGTGGAGGAACTGTTGGAGGTTGTCACTGACACGACACTGCCGACATCACCGGAGAGTATGGAGCTGTCTATCATGAGTACTTTTGTGGAAGAATACGAGAAAAAGCATCACCCAATAGAAAAACTCACGCTTGCAGAAGTCATAAAGCAAGGGCTGAAAGCTAAGGGGATGACACAAAAAGATCTGTCCGAGGCCGTAGGACTAAGCACCAGCAGGATAAGCGACTTCACCCAGGGAAAGAGCGAACCGACTTTGGCCACGGCAGGAGAGATTTGCAGGTTGCTCGACATCATGCCTGAAGCAATGCTAAGTTTATAACCAATTAAAACGGAAGAACGATTATGGCATTTGAGATTGAAGTTGACAGAGAACATATTGAGAACACATTGTCCGTCACATATACGATGGGACAGATAAACTCATACATGGAGATTATCCGTGAACTCAAAGAAATACCTGAAGACAATGTGGTTGATATCCGAAAGACCATCGGGAGACTGCAAGACAGAATACAAATGCTGTTGGCATTAAACCCGGAGGCGAAATTGGAATTGGAGACGGAACGGTCAGAAGGACTTAAAGTATAGACAAAAATAAGTGAAACTCAAATAAAAAGAAAGGGAACATACTATGTTAGAATTAGTAGCATCGGCTCTGATATTGGGAGCAGGATTGAAAGCTATTGTGGGTGGTGACACCCGTCGAAAAGGCGGAAAGAAGAATAGCAACTACAAGGATGCTATGGGGTGGTCACACGATAATCACAAGAAATTGTTTTAACGAGAATCATTAACCAGTGGGTACGCTTTAATCGGCGTACTCATAACTTTTTATATACAACACGATGAAGAAGCTGAAATTATTTCTTATAATGATGATGATGTGCTGGACAATGTCAAGTGGGGCACAGACAAACTCTAAGGTTTTACAAAATTACTATATTTATGCTTCGATTGAGGTGAGATGGGCAAATAAAGCTACGGGAGAACCATGCTTCGTTATTTTAATATCACCAGGAGAAAACGGTCAGCAACGCCCAAGTATCTTAAAAAATAGCGAAGGTAAATATGTTGTTGTCAGAAATATGATGGAAGGGCTGGCATATTTAGAGGTACAAGGATGGGAATTGCTTGAGCCAAGAACCGCTGCGGGTATAGGAAATTGGATTGTTAGGCGAAAAACCTCTTTCGAAGAATTGGAGAAACTTGTAAAAGCAAACACAACCTATGAAGATGTAGCTCCAAAAGTTCAACTAAATCTAAGTGAACAGACTTTAAAAGTAGATTATAAATAAGCTACTCCACTTGTAAGCTGCTATTATATGGTTGTGAAGTAGAACTCCGACCCAATCTATTTTTTGTGCATAAATAAAGCCCCCACCGACGCAACTAACTACGCCAGCAGGGGCCGCTAACAAGTAATATTGTAAACAAAATCTATTTCAATCCATAACTACGCTGTTGTTCCTGACTCTCTAATGCTGCCAAACTCTTGTCATAAGTGTTTGAAGCCACGGATCTGTTCTCGTCATACTTCCTTAATACGGCATTTGCTAACGTGTTTAAAGGTATGGCTTTTTTCTCATATGCGTCAACAACCGTGTCAGAAATGTTAATGACAACAGGTCGATTGTCTATATCTGCAATCAAAGAACGGCCTCTCATAAAAACATTATTTAGTCTTGGATTGAGAGGTTCGTCGGCATATTGCTTGTAGTTTCTTGGAGTGGTTTTAGGAGTGGATAGACCTAAGGCTTCGTGGCCGGCATTGTTCAAGAGATTGACACCTCCAAAACCCATCAGCATAAGCTTTAACAGTGGATTATGGCTGAACATTCCAGCGGCAACTGCTGCTAAAGGTAGTATGTTGTTCCCTATGGTGAACGAGGAAGATTTTCCTGTAAACATACTGATAAGCATATCAGGAAGCATTGCAAATACATAACCAAGGTTCTTTGTCACATCGCTAAATCCATTCAACCCTGCATTATCCAAATATTTACCCCATCCCGCTGTCTGAAGCATATGGGGATAAGGAGAAGTCTCTGACATTGGATTTTTTATTTGTTGCGTCCCCATGGCCATATTTTGATAATGTTGGGTGTTTAATGGTTCTGAAGGAGATACTGCGCTTGAAACAACAGACGGCGAGGCAGATTGACCGACTGCGTTATATGCCCCTGTGTCATAATGATCTCTTTTCTCTTGTCTCGAATCCTGGTGATTCCAGCTATATACCGCAGCTCTTGCCACTTGTTTCTCGGCATTTATCTTGTCTATCTGAACAGCAGCCCTTGCATAATCGCCGGCACGCTGTGAGACTTGTGCAAGTGTCATATTTCTGCCATTCAAATTCCAAACCGGCAAGCCATGTGTCGACATCTGCTTAGCAATGGAAAAAAACGAGGTGGCAAAGGCACGGCATTGTTTGGCTGTCTTGTTTAGCATCCAAGCGGGGATGGGTGCGCGGCTATCGTAAGGCAGAGCCTGATGGCTTAACGCTGTGGTAATGGTTTTCAAGAGCTTTTTTGAATTGCCATTTGTCGCTGTCAATAACTGACCAGAATCTTTATGAGTAACAGAATCACTCACATGAGGGCGTATCGGGGCAACCTTGATTTTTTTACCCAAGCCATCATTTACATTGGAAATGTATTCGGTACCGCTCTTCCTATATCCCAATGCACCCTTTTGGTATTTCCCCAATGTATCCTCATTGCCGAAAACCGCTTTGCTGTACTGCTTCTTGGCTGCATCAAGGCCGATTTTGGAAGAAGCCCAATAGTTGAATCCGGCATCGACAGCTGCACCTGAAATCAATCCTTTTACATAGGAAGCTTTAGTAGCTACTTTGTAAGCGGCCTTTTCTTCCAGCCAACCTCCGAATTTTACCGCACCTCCCTTCAGGGCATATCCGGCTGCTCCCTTGGCAGCAGCTTTCAATGGTACGGCAGCTACAGAACCGACAACATCCAATGCCGGTGCGTCCATAACAGCTCCAAAGGCAAAAGCCCCGGCTTTCTCCACTTTTGACGGCTTATAGAGTTTATTGCCCAGCTCACGATTCTCTTCTTCTGCAGGTGAGAGGTCGCGACCACGCATGAACCTACCAGCCAATGTCATCATAATAGAACTGTTGGCACCCTCTTTCAGGATATATTCCAAAGAGGACTTGGGCATATCGGTTCTGGCCAAATGCTCTTTGAGCAGCTCCATAAAACGAATCTGTCCATAGTGAACTGCGGGATCGACGAATTTCCGTTTTTCCACCTTTTCCAACTCCTCCTCAACTCTTATGTAACCTTTTGTTCCTAACTTGGCGATAAGAGATTCCCGATACCTGTCTATCAAATGCCCCCAGTCCTTTTGGAAGTTCTTGCCGGCAACAATCTTGTTTACGACCCCACCAATAAAATCGTCGAGATTTTTTTTGTTCCATTTCCCTGAAGACGATGCGTTCACATTTGCAGTCTGTACACGTATCATTCCTTGCATGACGGATCCGGCACCGATATTAGCCGGCATTTCATTGTAGGCCTTATAGAACTCTTCTGTCTGCTTACGGTGATAATATCTGTAATCCTTGGCGATGACAGGAGCACAATACTTGCTGAAGTATTGGTTAAAACAATACTCCAACTCTCCGAAATGTTGATTATTACGTGCCATGTGATGGTTTTTATATACCTAATAACTGTTTGCGTGCCTGCTCGATAGCCTTGTGGCAGACGTTCATCTGTTTGGGATAGAAACGTGCGAGCCAATCATCCAACAAGATTTCGTCATTGATGAACTTTACTGCCAGCTGGCGAGTGATCTCTATTGATTTCTCTCCTTTCTCCCTGCCATTGAACCATGCCTTCGTCCAACAGCGAGTCCCCGTCGTGTCGAAGTAGATGGATGCCTCACGGCTGATGTCGTAACTATGAATGTCTATTTCAAGATTTTGCAAAGGATCCTCCATCAAGCCGTTGGCGGCAGCTTCTTCAGAAAGTTTTTTTTTTGAGACTCGTCCCACGACTGGGGATAGATACCTTGACGGACGGCCAAGAATCCAAGAAAGTCCTCTATCAGGATTTCCTGAATCTTCTCTACCAAAGGGGCACTACGCCCGGATAATCCTAAAGGATTACCCAAGTCGGGAATCGTCTCGTAAAAGTAGTTCTTGTCGGCAGCTTTCGAGAGGATATTCTTCAGCGATGCTTCCATCTTTTTAGGAGGCGTATAGGCCTTTGTACGAAGTTCGTTCATGTAAGTGGGCAGCCAACGGAGCATCAATGCCATGATCTCGTCCTGACAATCGTCATACTTGGTGACAATTTTCTTGTCCCCCAGGACTTCGGCTGTAGGCTGATGGGTAATACCCATGGCAGCTAACTGCTGTATGTTTGCCCAAATCATGGCAATAAAATTATCAGGGTCAAGCTCCTTACCGTTAAATCGGACTCCCATGTGCAGGAACTCACCGGCATGGGCAATCTCTTGCCCAGCCTTTACATTCGTACCATAAGGGGTGTAGGCCTCGGATATGTGTCCATAGGTAACCTCGTATTTGCCGTATCTGGTGATGATATAGTTTTCGTGAACCGCATCATGCCCGGCACCGATGACCATGCCGCTTGCAATGGCATACAAGGGTTTGTCCTTGATGGCATAATCAACACCTTGGTGCTGAAACTTCTCTCCTGTCTTGGGGTGGGTTTGTTCACCGAAAGGGAGGATGACATTCAGCTCTTCTTTTTCGTCTAAAGCAAAAGGCATCATGAAGCCGCTTGCGGACTCCAGGAGCATGTCCTTATAATCTGTTGCGTTCATATATTATACTTGTTAGCTTGTTAATTTTTAACTTCATATTCCACGAGAGCGTCGCACCACCGGCTCTTCCGATACTGGGAAATCTACCTGTGATACAGCTGGTGCGACAGCATAACGTTGCATCTGCTGCATAGGCTGGCTCTCCGATTGTCGATGGTTGATGTTGCGCATGGTCATACCGCCCAACATTAGACTGGCCATCTTGCCAAGCCAACCAAAAGGCCCGAACATCATGTAAGATGAAAGTGCCAGGGATGCTAAATTCATCTTTGAGACATTGCCTCCCGTAAGCTCATTGGCAATGGAATGTACACCGTTCACCATCGTACCGGTAAGTCCTCCTTGTTGTGGAACACCTTGTGTCATTCCCGAGCCCATTATTTGGGATGTTGACGGATATTGGGGAGTCGTGGGATCATAGTAACCTCCGTTGCCGTTAGATACCATACCATTACCCGAAAAATACTGACCAATCTGCTCTTTGCCTGTCTCGTAGAGATGAGCCCCTTCACCCAAGACAGAGGAAACGCCACCTTTAACGCCTTGATATAACCCGGCTGCTTCACCAGCAACGGAACCGACACCGTGACTGACCTTCCCATAAGTGCCATCACCGAAAAGGACATCCGTCAGATTGGCGATCATGCCGACCTCATTTCCTTGACCGTCCACTTTCTTGCCCAATGTCGTTTCTCCAAGAACACCGACAAGACCTTTTTTGGCAGCATCCTCACCGCCTAAGGACTTCATCATGTCCGGTAGCAGGGTGCGCCCTGTCAGCTGGCGGTAGGCAATGGAAGAAAGAATAAGGCTTGCCACTGGATGGTTTGCCGAATATTTTGCATATTGACCAGCCCATCCGGCTGTCTTGTTGATTACTTTTCCACCTTCGTGCCAACCAATCTTTACCGCATTCTTAAGTGTCTCCTTATTGATAAGGGCTGCCTTTTTCGCGGTCTCTTCAGCAATCTTTTCAGCTGCTTTTGTAGAATGGACAACACCCTGTCCGGTTGCCTTGGTACCATCAACCAGAATTCGTTCTGCCTTTTGAGCGGTTTTGGCTCCGATATGTTCGGTCGATTTGAAACCGGTCTTGAATTTAGGCAGGCTCTTTTCCCAACTCTTGAAACCTGACTCCACCTTGGTCGCCTTGCCTCCCATGGACTCTATCCACTTGGTATAGTTGGCCTTGCTGGCATAACGTCCTTCTTTCATTGCAGCATTGGCCAAAGCCCTACCGACAGATTTCTCCGCACTTTCCGCTGATTTCTCTGCAAACTTAACTCCTACCTTGGCAAGCGGCTTTTCTGCAACTTTGGCGGCTGCTTTACCAAGTTCTTTCATCCAGCCCATAGTCTTCTTTATTTTTAGTTAGAATATTTTATTTGAACGATTGCACGTGCCTTATGGCTTTCCGTCTTCGGGGTCTCTATGATACCACCGTTGGCAGAGGAGCAAAGCCATGCCTGTAAACCGCTATTTTCGCTTACTTCAGTGGAAGTCCAATACCAACAGTCTCCATCTAAAGCTATCGGCGTGCCACCTAATCTTTCTATGATTGGATTGACACTTCTGGCAGAGACATTCAGTAGACGCTGCTCCGCAACGCTGGGTAAGAAGTCACTCTGACCGCCTTCATGGAAAGTAAAGAGCTTCATGGCCAGCGGACTGCCTTTCTTTGTCCCGGCATTATAACTCTTCTGCATGGCTCGTGTATTGGCAGAGCCGTCAAAAGCGGTAAGGTTGCCGCTCGTTCCGTTGGAAAGGCCTACAGAATCACAGAAGACTTCATTGAGTTCTTTCAGCATGACTGCCATGAGCGGATGGTCTTCCGTCTGTTCTGCAAAAACAACTCCCACGGCCTTATGGGTAGTTTGGGCAAAGTAAGTCTCCGGATCAATACAACTATGGTTCTCACATAAGATATACCCTACATGAATTGCATTGTCGGAAGACTCATAATCGTCACATGAACTAAAACTCATGAGAACAACCAATGCGGCAAGTCCCCATACGCTTCTGTTGTTGTGGCGGAATCTCTTACGTGAAGACTGGTGGCGTACTCTATAAGAAACACGCATGATCCTGCGAGAAAGTCTTATCATACGTATAATCGCCATAAGCATTTTGTATATGTTCATATCATTCTTGGTTTATAGGGGAATCTTAACACCGATGGCTCCACCGGTACGGAATAAATCCTTGCCTCGTATCGTCACATCTTCCTTTACCTGAAAGAAAATACTCCAGCCATTATAGAGATTGAAAGTGTGTTCGTAGCCAAGCGACCCTACACCGACAAACTTGTGCAAGTCACTGCCGCCACTCATACCGATTCTGATGTTGCCATGATGGTTACGGCCACGTATCACGCATGGCTTATAGGCAAGACCGACATTCCAAATGTTGTAACTGTGCCAAAAAGATTTCCTGGTGACATAGCCTGCTTCAGAGTCGGTCTTATACTGAATGTAGTAGTTCGCAAAATACTCCATCGCATTGTGATAATTCATTTCATGCTCATAGGCCAGTGTCGCTTCAAAACCTTTTGGGTAAGAAGCTCCCACGCCTACCATCAGATGGTTGCCGTGCCCTTGACCCATGACAGACATTGCAAACAGGCAGGTCAGGCATAGTGTCACAACCCTCGCAAAGAGATAAGAATAATTACCTTTGTAGATTCTCATGATGTCTCCTTTCTTATTGTTCTTTCAAAAGTAGCGTATCGAACGAATCGGCACTAAGTACATCCTCATAGTCCAAGTTCAGCGAAATGGTACGACCGCTGATCTGCTTCTCTGACAATTCCACGGTAAGTACCTTGTCATTTGGGAATGTCATCTTCTTCAGGACGATCACATTACGGTAACCATTCCTGAACTTTACAGAACGGTCAAGAATAAATGCTGGTTTCAATTCGATAATCTGGACATTGGTGGACTTCTCCTGCTTTTTGTCTTGGAGCTTTACACGTAATTCATCAATGTCGAACGGCAGGTTAGTCTTATTCTCCACGGAAAAATCGATGAAGAAGTACTCACCGACCACATAGATATTGTTCAAACGCATGGTCATTTTATCCTTTTTTGTGAACGTGCTGCGGTATTTGGCCGGAGAGTTCCACACTTTCATACAGTAGGAAGCCATGTCCGTTGTAGACATGCTGATTTCAGGATTATGAAAGGCATTGCGTTCCACAAGTTCCACTTCCTTATCAGAAACGGCTTCCTGAAGGCGGTGCGTATAGATGAGCGCATATTGCACCCTGTAACGCTCGGTGATGATCGTGACGATACCCAGCACATCGCCGTCATTGTGATTGCCGCTCTTGGGCTTTATACGGATCACATTGTCCAACGGCTTGTCACCTGCCACGGAATCGGTGGAAATGTCCACCAAACGGATAGGCTCGGAAGCCGTGACAATGGTAGATACGTTCTCGTTTACGGTCAGCACCTCCATATCCGAGTAGGTCTTTTGGGCATGTGCTCCCATTAAAATGGTGGTACACATGACCAAGATAGCAATAATTTTCTTCTTAAAAATTTTCATGTCTTTTATCTTTCTTGTTAGCGTTTTACTTTCTTTGTCTCTTCTCTTGCTGGCTTCCGTCTATCAGATAAACGAGCGTGCCATACTTCAGCTTCACCCTGTTCCTGCGAATGACTTTGCCTACAGCATTCATCACCTGCTGTGAGGCATTCTGTACAGCTTGGCTGGCCCAACCCTTGACTCCTGTTGAAGAGGCGGTATTGTCTACGATATTCGTTCCGCCCTGCGTGGCAGAACCAAGA
Source organism: Prevotella sp. HMSC077E09 (assembly GCF_001814685.1). Lineage (NCBI taxonomy): Bacteria > Pseudomonadati > Bacteroidota > Bacteroidia > Bacteroidales > Prevotellaceae > Prevotella > Prevotella sp. HMSC077E09. The sequence continues at coordinate 11,323 of NZ_KV817503.1, forward strand.
ATTTCCTTGCCGGTCTCTTTAAAGGAGGACAATGGAACATAAAGACCTTCCTGACCGTCCGTGTCATAGATGGAAAGGCTGACGCGGATAATCTCTTCTTTGCTGAAGATGCTTTGTACGGTTCCTTTTACTCGCTGATGTCCGAAACCTGACATCTGGGCATAGAGATAAGTTCCTTTCTTGACGGTCATATCGCCAATTTCCACATCATCCAACAAACGAAGGCGCACACGGCTTCCCTCCTGTGCTTTCACATCCTCGTCGATGATGGCTTTGATGAGCTTGGACTCTTCTGTTGAAGAAGAGGAAATGGTATTGAAATAGTCGGAAGGGGTCTTTACTTTCTTGACAACCTTTTCCGGTACTCCCTCCGCCTGTTCTCCTGCCCCACGGGCATTGTTGTCCGTTCCGGAAGACACAGAAGAGACGTTGTTTCCGTAAGATAGATTGTTGCCACTGTTATGCGAACCGGCTACGGGCAGACCATATTCCCCATCACCCCCATAACTGTCTTCATTGCCATATCTGCTACGACGTGACGGGGAGCCGAAAGCGACGCCATTAAGATCGTCATTCATATTCTCCATTTCACGTTGCCGTCTCCTGCGGTCAAGCCGGGCTATCTCGGAATCGCTGACCGGAGCTACAAAGTTGTCACCGGAAGAAGAGCCGCGAGAATGATTCCTCCCTCGACGGACGCGGTCTTGCATTTCTTGGATTTTGCGCTGTTCTTCCCGCTGTGCCTGTTGCTGTTCTTGCTGCCGTCGCACCATTTCAGCCTCCCTGTCGCTGTATTGTGAACTGTAATCCTCCTTCTTGTTAACCGAGTCCCGGTCGTTCTCGACATTCTCGACACCGGAAAGGTCATTGATTTGTCCATACTCACGCTCGGCATTGTCCAACTTGCCACCCAATACACTGTCTGTATTGGCAGTAGGAAGATTAGAGTTCAAATAATCTGTTGTAGACAAACGCGGGTCATTGTCGGACACGTCAGTATGTACGGCATCGATGATGAAGTATCCCACGAACAAAACCAATGGGTATAAGATAGCTGGAAAAATATACTTTCGGTCTTTAAAATTGATTTTCTTTACATCCATTTTAGTGTCTGTTTATTATGCGTCTTTGGTGTAATGCTGAATCCACTTGTTCTACAGCGGTAGAACGGTGTGTCTTGGAAGCGTTGTAGCTACGCACCATATTGACTATATTGATGGCAAAACAGCCTATCACGATGCCGAAGACGGTAACGAGGAAACCTACACGATGGCGGTTGGCCACCGTCTGTATCTTCATGACAAACCAACTCAAACCGCTCTTGTCTGCAAACTGTCTACCGGCTTCCACTTCTCTTTCGTAACGCTCTTTGTATTTCGGGGCGTTCTTGTCTGGCATAGGTTCGCCCATAATGATTTTCTTCAATCCCATAAATGTTCAAAACTTTAATGTTAGAAATTGGTTTTCTGATTCTCGGAGAGATCCTTATTGACAAGCGTCCTCCAGCCAAAGATAATAAAGCCGTGAGGATTGTTCTCGGAGCGCGAAACCCTCCTTAGGCTTCCGGCTGTAATGAGCTGACGCATCAAGATACTTGTGCGACGCTCAATGCGCTGGCGGCCATAGTAGGTAAAGGTCATCTTCTGTTTGTCTAACTTGATGGAATCACAGAAAATGCTGCATATCGTACTCGTTCCGATGATATTGTTATAAAAGCCTTTTTCCTTCAAGGCGTTATACTGCGCAAGACCGGACTCATCTATAAGGTACATGGCTTTCTTAATGGTATAATCAATATACTTGTCGTCTGGAGCCAATGTAAAGAAGAGATTATGGAACATTTCCACATGGCTCTTTGCTTCCACTTCAAAAGTCTCGTCCATCGTAGTCTGTTTGACGAGAATAGGTACAGGGCCATCAAGGACATAAATCTTTTTATGGGCATCAGCGACCATGCCTCTGGCAACAAAAAGACTCCCAAGGCTGATAACGACACAACCTGTCAAAAACAGGCTGGTAATAATCAGCACCAACTTTATCTTGTTTTCTAATTTCTTTAATACAGCCATAGCATTGTCATTTTAATGTATTCGGGGCATAACGGACATGGCACTTGACTTGACGGAGGATGCCACTCCTTCACCAAAGTTGCGGGTAGAGAAGGCGGTGTCGCCTTCAGGGATCATCCATGCGGCAAGGTCTGGAACCAAGTTCAGGCATCTCAAAGCAACCACGGAAGCTGCAAGGAGATAGCCACAAGTCATGAAAGCATTTTGTATGTAGCCGTTAATTGTACCAGTAGATGATGTAATGGCAGTAAGATTTTCTACCTGAACACTGATAACAATGTCAAACAGCAGTAGCACATAGAAACCCACAAAATAGAGCATGGCTCCATAGAAATGGACTGTCAAGTAACGGATAAGCCATTTGGCCCATGCTCCCTCCCATTTTGGAAGAACGGAAAATGCCCATTGGATTGGGCCGAAGATGGTCAGCATGCCCAATAATATCTGCTGACAGAATATGGTGGCCCACCAGCCGACCCGGTACAGTACCAGGGCAAGAAACATCACTATCTTATCAAAGCCAATGATGAGACCAGCAAAGACTGATGACTTTTTAGCCCTTGCAGCGGCCTTGATACCTTCAGCGGCATCGCTACCAGAGGTATATTTTGTTAAAGCATCAATACTTGCATCATTTTGCAATCCTTCTGATGCAGCTTCTACTTCTGCCGCTTTTTGATACATCGTATCGCGTTTCTGTAACAACGGCATCAATTCGTTGTATTTCTCACTGACCTGTACGGCTTCTGCTTCATAGAGGTCGTGAGTGTAGCTTCCTATACAGTTAGGAATATAGGCCAGGGCATCCAAGATGCTGCCATTGCCACTGCCCATACCGGTCATGCTGGGCGGATACCAAAAAATCATGATGAGAGCAATACCCATTACTTTGAGTATCTTGAATACATCGATTGGCTCTCCCTTGACCATCATCTTGTAAGCCATACTGGCTCCTACGATGATGGAGAACAAGGCACCTAATGCCATGCTCATTTGGAGTATCCACCAGAACGGCCCCTGCGTGCCGATGAAGTCGGGATTGCATAAAAACTCGTTGGTTTGGAAGACAACATTATCGATGTCTTCTTCGAACAGGTCAACACCTATGGTCTGGGATAGGTCGGAGATCGTGCCCGACAGCCCTTGAAGTCCTCCCTGTGCGGCTAAAAATAATGAACTGAATGCCATAATTGATTTCTTTACTTGTTAGCTTATATTTTGTTTTATACTTTATTATCTTCTACTTTTTGTAATTCTTGCTGGAAAAACCATCAACGGCCATCGCCACTTTCCAACGGTTCAGGGCATCAGAAGCTACCGTGTTGATGGATGAAAGTCGCTGGGGAGGCTTGCTGTTCTTCTGCATCTCCTTTGCAGATTTCACGCTGTTCCAAGTGAGCAACTGACGAGTTAGTTGGTAATTGCGCCTGACAACATCCCTATAGATGGCCATGTACTCCTTTTTCCTGCGTCCTAAGTCCTGATAGGATTCACGGGTAATCTTGATGGCGGTCTGAAGGCAGTTATAGATATTCTTCCACTGGCGATAGTCTTCTGCCGTTCCACCGTAGGGCATGATTTTATTGATGTTCTTCTGAAAGATGTCCAACTTGCCCTCTATCTTGCCTTTCTCGACCGTCCATGCCATATCGGTCATGGGGCTGCGGTCAACGATATTCTGTGCTTCCACCTTGGCACGACGGGAGGTCAAGGCTTTGATGCTGTCGGAATAGACCTTTTCGTCTGTCACACGGGCTTTCATGTGGAGACGGAAAATCTGCTTGTTCTCTGCATTGGCTGTCCTTTGATATTTCTTGTGGAGCGCGTTATAATAGTAGCGTGGGGTCAAAGCCCCTGCACCGGTTTCCATTGTGGTGAACTGCTGCATGATGTACTCCTCATGATTTTTCGTGACTTGCACATAACCTTGGCTGAAACCAGAAAGAACTATTGATAGTAGTCCAAGCATAAGAAATACTCTTTGTATATACATGATATGTCTTCCATTAATTTTAATCATAGCGTCTTCCTCCTATGATACCGCCACCACCCAATGGGGCATGCTGGAAGGACCTGTGTTGCTCCAAACATTGAAATGCCTGGAAGGAGTTACCCAACCATCGCCCCAAGGCATCGTTGGCAATTTCCTTGACACTTCTTGCCATAAAGAACTCTTTCTTCCAAAATCCCATCCTCACGGTCATATATGTCCACAATTCCATGTAGGAATGCCTGATGCTGTCGTCTATCTCGTCGATGGAACTGTTGATGTCACCTAAAATGATCATCAGGTCTGACGTGGTACAGTTCCTCACACCCGACACAAGCTCGGATAGCTCTATGTAAGACTTCCTTAACTGCGAAACGCCTTTGTAGACTCTTTCGACGGCTCGTTGGCTGGCATTAAGGATGATGGTGTCACTTGACCAAACGGCTCCATGTAGGAGAATTTCCTTTTTATAGGTGTCTAAAAGCTTATAATAGGCGGAAAGGTTTCTTTTGCAGTTGCCAAAGCTGTTGTAAGCGTGGAAGCCGGTTGCAGTACCATTCAGAATGAGGTCGATGATGTCGAAACACTTCCTGTATCTGTCCAACTTCTTGTTAACCGATGTATAGTCTTCCATTGTCTTCATACTCTTCTTATGATAGGCACGCACACCTTCCTCTGCAAGAGTACGTAGCTCTAACATGGCCTTAACCGTCTTGTGATTACTGATCATGGCTTCCAAAGAGGCGGGATCGGTAGGTACGTCTATTGCCTTGACTTTTCTTGGAATGAAAAGAAGGCATAAGCTCATCAACGATATGTATATCCATTTGTTCATGTCTGCTGTTATCTATGTTAATATCTTAATTGCTGCCTATGGCTTTGCTTTTTTCAAAGTGGGGTTTGAAGAAGCTTTCTTGGCTTTGTCACTTGCGTCCGTCCATCGCCCTAAGGCATATTCGGCTATTGTACCACGGGATTTTCTCGTAATGGGATTCAACAGTTGGTTGGTCAGGAAATCTTTAATAGTCTGGCGGTCATTCATGACCTTTTCCAAAAGAACTAACTGGGAATAGATGATGCTAAGCTGATATTCCACATCCCTTGCCACATCTAACCGGTCGCTTGCCCAAAGCAGATGGATGGCATCTGAACCTTCCTCATTAGGCATATTCTTGGCATAGTTGTATCTCACCGTGATGGAACAGTCGGGCATGTCTTCCATCAACTGTTTCTGTCGCTCGTTGACTTTCGCGGCACGCTCTTTTTCAGACAGGCTCATATCAAGATTCATTGTCTCTATGACATTCTCTGCTGAATAGGCGGCAGAGAGCTTATAATCGACACTCAATATGGCACGGTGGATGCGGATACCAAGAAAACACATCGGCTTCTTTTGAAGTTTCAAAACTGCAGTATAAGTTACCTGAGTCTTAACTTGCGCACAATAGGCATGACGCACAAAGGTATATTGATCGTCACCATTAACCCATTCTCCGGCATCTTGCCAGGAAAGCTGGAACAAACTCTCCAACTCTCTCATATTGGAATTAATTCGGTAAGGACCGCCACTGTCTTCACTAAGATCTTTATAGTATTCTGCTATGGCGTTGTCTATCTGCGCCAGGTTGGATTGGACCTGCGAAAGCTGGCGTTTCAATGCAGCTTGGTTATTGCTGACGGTGTCATATTGTGCACGGAGCGCGGCAACCTTATTGTTATCGTGGGCCAGCTTGGCTTGGCTCATCTGGGAAATCAATGAACTCATCTGTTGGTCCATGGAGCGAATCTGATTTTCAAGGCTATTAATCTCGTCCTGGCAGCCTTTCTTTTTCTGCTGTAGCTCGTTGGCCCCATTCGTGCTCATCTGTGTATAGTCCAAAGCGAAATTCTTCGATTTGGGGTCTTCAAGGCGCTTCCCCTGATTTCCATTCTCTTTCCAATTAAATGAGCCTTCTGCAAGGGTCGCACCATCGTCGCACTTGGCTAAAAACACTACGGAATTGCAGCCCTTTATCTTATTCTCGTCTGCTATAGTGTAGTATTTTCGGGCATCGTAACCTAACTTATACACAACGCGTTGGGAAGCGGCTTTGTCGCTCTCCAAGCTATTGTAGAATTTGAGTTGACTTTCCATTCGCTTCCTGAACGTTTCTTCATCCATGGACTCGGAATCAAAAGTCTCCTCATGTACTTCGTGCTTGATGTTCCATGATTCTCTAACAGTCATACATACCATCCAATGATTTCCTCTCCAATGCTTTGAATGCTTCCCTATACCACCTTTTTCATCTCTTTTGTATGGGAAGGAAACAAGGTCATAAACTAAATATATTGTATGACCAGGATTCTTTTGCTCATACTCGTTTTTTTTCAAAGAATTCCAACCCGTAGATGCCTCTGCTATTCTTTTGAGATTATTATATTCAGCGTCGGAAAGTTGCGGATAACTCGGAGTTCCCTTTCTTGCAAAGTTCTCTTTATAGAGCCAGTTGTCCCAATGATCGCTGTTGTTTGTATTCGAAGGATGGGAGGGATGGTAGGTGGCAACCACTTTCTGACCTTTATCCTCTGAATAGATATACCAGCGTTGCTTGTAATGCTGGCCTTGCAACTCCTTGATGTAGTTGCTCACATAACCCGTGATGCTGTAATTGTCTACTTGGAACAGACGTGAAACGGCATCTGCACTATTCGAACCGATGACACTCATCAAAATGGCCTTGACATTTCCGGCATTGCGGATACTTTCATATTTGCTCCGAAAAGTCTGATATAACTGGTAAATCTCACTTGGCTTGGATTTAAAAATCCTGCCAATGGCAGAGAAGTCCCTCATATTGCTGTCCACAGCACCTTTTCCTGCGGTGGCAAGTACACCTCCAAGCTTGCCGATGTCGTTCTTGATGTCCTCCTTGGCTGCTTTGATGTTGAAATCTCCGACTTTCTCCAAGAGTTCTTTCCAGCTGACATTGCCAAGCTGGGTCAAATCAAAGACTTTTTGCAGCTTCTCATTGATAACCAAGAAAGTTACATCCTTGAACGACAATTTTCCATTAGTAACGACAAGTTCAAACTGCTTGCAGAGCTGTTCGACATTCTTGGTGGTCTTGAACAGGTATGGCCCCCAATAGAGGGCATTGTCGGGCTGTTTGACCATCTTGGCTGCGACGATAATGAGCTTGGGCATAATGCCGTCCTTCACCAAATAGAGAATGCGTTGGTAATAGTAGTTTTCATCGCTGCCGAAAACTCCGACTTCACGCATGGCGTTCCTGTCTTTCAACTTTGACAGGTAGATGCCGGCTGTGGAAAGGCTGGCCTTGGTGTAGTGTCCTAAGATTGAGTCTACATCAGAGGCTGTCTTCCGTTCCGTCTCTTCCTCTATCGCATATGCGGCGGTCATGGCTGCCACGGTCTTTGCATCAATGTTGATGGCATGATACGACTGCGCTGACATGGATGTCACCGAGAGGGACAAAAGGATGATAGCGATGAAACGACGCATATTATTGATGAGTTTAATTGTCTAACACTTTTCTTTCTTTCAGTACTTTCCGTGCAAATTCCAAGGAACTCTTGATTCTGGAGCGTTTCCAATCACGCACGAAGGCCTCAATGGCGTGTTGGTGGTCACATTGGAGAATTTTCTTGTAGAGCTTCAGGGCAAGTTTCTCTACCTTCTCCGTCGTGTAGCTCATGTAACACTCCGGCGGCTCTTCAATGCCATATACATCGCCTTCCTGACCACGTTTGATAAACACTTCCTTGAATGGGGAACGCCCTTCCTTGTTCTCCAGCCGGTTGATGGTGAAAATCTTCTTGCAGTCGATGTCGGTCAGAGCCAAGGTCTTCTTGATGTTGTCGAACTTGTCTTTGAACTTGCTTTGGTCAAGCAGCATGAATACGCCGGAGTTGTTGATGATGGCTTCCTTGACAATTTTGGACTCGGTAACGTCCTGTATCTCTTGCGTTACCACGCCGACCATGGCCCAGTGTTTACGAGCAGTCTTGTATAGGTACTGTATATAGGTGGCCATAACAGGGGTGGCAATGGCTTTCCATGCTTCTTCTATGACCAGGCATTTCCGGCCCTCCTTTAAGAGCATCTTCTGTGTGAAGACATCCATGATGATCAACACGACAATAGGGAAAAGGACAGGATTCTCTTTTATTTTGTCAATTTCGAATACGATGAACTTCTCATTGAACAGGGAAGAATCCATTTCGTTGTTGAGTGTGTACTCCATCTCTCCACCCTTATAGAACGGCTTTAGGATCGTGGCAAATTCGTTGATGGCAAATTTAACCTGATCCTGCTTCATGATTTGAGGAATACGCTCAATGGCGAACTCATAATAGGTGTTGAAGTTGAGTTCCGTAACCCTCATCTTCTTACGCTGGCGTTCTATCTTGTCGATTTTCCTGTTGATCCGCTGAAGATACTTACTCTCTATGAGTTCGGGAGTAAGGCGACGGAGCAGCTGGCTCTTCGCATTGTCTTTTTCTCCTTCAGTAGCGGCGGAATCGTCGATGACGGCTTGCAGCTTGTCACGGAGACGGAGGTCGCGCTGTTTCTTCCTTTCATCGTCATCATCTTCTTCTATATCGTCAATATCATCAGATACTCCGTAACGTTTTTCCAGCTCCTGTTCGTATTCCTCATACTTGCCGGTACGTTTGTCTTCAAGCTCCATGACATGGCGCATGTTGTCGCGCTGCTCTTCGGTAAAGCCTTCAAATGGGGTGAAATACTCTTCGAAGTATTCTATGAGGGTTTGGTTGATGATGGTTTCTTCGAGCTTTGTGGGCTCGCCGTTTCCTTTGAAGATCAGGAAGATGATATTCCTAAGGAAATCTTTCTTCGCTTGGAAGTTCTGCTCATACTCGTCTTTCTCTATCTTGAATGGATTCATCGATATGGGGTGTTCCTTTGAATAGGTGATATAAATACCTTCGAAATAACTACAAAGTCCCTCGTAGCTGTCGCCGGTATCTACAATGACAATATCGGTATCCTGCTCGTAGTACTGCCGCATGACAGTATTCATGAAAAAAGACTTACCACTGCCGGAAGGACCAAGGACAAAGAAATTGGAGTTGTCGGTATATCTAATCTTTCCTTCCTTGCCTGACACGTCAACAGACATCGGTACGCCTTGCCTGTCTGTGTAGTAACATTTCAGGTTCGTGTCATCCCCTTTCTGCTGACGCTCCTTATACATGAGGCAGAGTGCAGGGTCAGAAAGTGTCAGGAAACGGTCGTAGTCGGCATTGAGTTCATGGCAATTGCCGGGGAAGCTGGCAACGAACAACTCCAATTGGTTATAGGCACGCTTTGACAGGTGCATGCTGTATCTTGCCAAAAGGTTCTCCAAACAGTTGGTGATCTTTTGCAGGTTTCTGTCTGCCGATGTCTTTACAATGAGGTTGTAATGGGCATAGACGAATTGTTTTCCGTCACGAGCTACTTCATTAAGGACGTTATTGATGTCTTCAACGGCAATCTGATTATTCGGATTGGGAATGGAAGCATGACGGTTCTTCTTTTTCTCCAATTTTAAAATCTCCCGCTTCTGATTGGGAAGAAAGATGACCTGATTGTAAATAAGCGTGTCTACATCAGGGAGTGTGCTAAGGTCGGAAAGCAGATCCTGCGGCATGACGGAGTTGTTGACATTGATGTCGGCATAAGGGCGAAGGGTGCCGGGAAGACCGGGATCATCTACATCCAAGAGGCTGTAGATTTTCAACTGGTCATCGCCCATGCCGATCTTCTCGGACTCCACCTTGAAGTCATTCATAGAAACAACCTCGTTATTGAAATCAACAGCAAAGAAACGCTCGGTGTATTCCTGACATTCGTCACCAGTGAGAAAGCGACAGTTGATGTTCTCGCTCTTCAGACGGTCATGGACCTTCTGTATCTTGACTTGGAAATCGCGCCACTTGTCGGCATCGTATGCCTTCAAACCGCCATTTCGACCACGTTGAGTGATGGTGAGATAGGTTTCAGAATCTATATAGGGACGGCCGTTGAAGAATTTGAAATAGGCATCGGAAAGAAAATGCTTTCTCACATCTGCACCCTTTCCTGCAATGCTCGACATATTGAAGTTCTTACGGACGAAGATGTCTTGTTTGTGGATGGCATATCCTTCACCTAACACTTGTAGGACGGATGCCAAAAGGGAAGTGAACTCGTAATAACCGTCCGTATCGGCAGAGTACTTCCTGACGGGATTGTCCATCTTAAGGATGGCTGAATAATCGCCTTTCTTTGTGTAGACCACACCGATCTCATTGACATCCTCAAAGCTGAAGTAGATGTCCTCAAATACCTTGGCGCGTTTGCTGCCTGTACCGAAGGCTTTGATGGAAATGTACATTCCCAACAAGATGGAGGTAAAGACCAATATGACGATTAGTGTAATCATGAATTTGTTTTGCTTACAATCAATATGAATATTCTAATAATGTCTTGAATGGCTGAAAATGTAGATTCCTTTCGGGGATTTCTTGGAATGGAGGCCTTTATGTTGCTTGACGAAAATGGAGACTCCTCCTATTGACAGAAAAATTGTCAGCAACGCCAATGCAACAAGAAAGCCGAAAATCACATAGCCAATCAAGAAAGACAACAGACCTCCGCCAACGGTGACAGCGGCCCACACAATGTATCTTCCTCGAAGGCCCAGAAATTCAAGAGGCTTTTGAAGCCCCTTGAATACCGGGTAATCGGGATAGTTGCTTTTGACTGTTGCCATATTCCTCGTCTTAGAGTCCGAAGAACAGTGGCAATGCCTGGGCTGCTGCCACGAGGAAGATGCAGGCACCAACAATCATCATGATGCTCTTCTTGACATCCTGCTCTTCGTTATTCATCTTGATGTAAACGGAGATGGTACCGAGAATGGCAACAATACCTGCAATGACGTAGCATAACTTCGTTACAACAGGGATGTACTTCTTCAGCGCATCGGTTGCTTTACCGATTGCCTGTGCACCAGAGTCCATGCTCTGCGCATCTGCTGCTACCGTGCAAACGACCAGCAATAGCATAACCGCTACAAAGCGAGGGTCTATCACTACGGCCTTGATTTTTTTACCTGCAGAGACACAAAAGCTCTTGGCTCCGCTTACCATTACTGACAAAGTCTGATTCATTGTCTTTGAATTTTTAAATAATTAATGAATAAATAATATGTAATAAAACAATTACCAAAGTCTGTCGGTCACGCCGAACTGGAAACCGAAGAAAGCAGGGAGGACTATAGTGGCTCCAAGCAGAAAAAGGCAGCTGCCGACCAAAATGATGATACTTTTCGTAAATCCTTCTTCTCCTGCCTGCATCTTGATATAGATGCTCGTCGCGCTGTATATAGATAAAAGGGCAGCTATGGCATAAAGCAGATACAATACGGCTGTACAGCATGTCAAGATGAATACCACCATATTATATAACCGGCCTGAATTGCCACTGTAATCCGTCGTACCACAGGTGGCCATGACTGGCTGCGTGAGTAACAGTAATGCCGATAATAGCAAATATGTCTTGAATTTGAATATCTTCATAACTTAGAAACTAAATTGTTCAGCCTGCTCGTCTTCCCTTTTGGCTTTCAAATAGGCGGCTGCATAATCTTCAACGAACTCATCTACATACACAGCTCCCTGAATGTCCGGAGAAACACTATTGAAGTTCTGTCTTATCGAGTCGACCTTGGCTTTTGCCTGCATGGCCAATTCATCGGCATCGGACGCTGCAATATCCTCAGCTGTAAGAGAATTCTTATCCAGTTGAGAAGTCTCCATGCCTTCCCCTTTCTTATTGAAAGATGCTTCTTCTGTCCCATGTCCGTATTTTTCCGGTTCTTCTTCACCGGGACGTTCTATTTGATACTTGCCTTCACCAGTCTCACTGATTCTGACAGGTGATACTGCCGGTGTGCCATCCGCATTGTCGACAGGTGCGCCGGCGTGAATGACTTCTACACTTTCTTTCTTCTCACCTTTCGGCCCGAACAAATCCATGCAAATCATAACTACATAATAGATGACAAATACGAATGTCACTACGATTGCGTATATACCGAATGCTCCCATATTCTTTTATTTATTGGCTACAAAATAAATGACTTAATATCAGAAAGACAGCCTTAAAAAAATAAAAGTCTTATATTAACATTTTCAAAAAGTTTTAGGCAGTTTTACGGCCTTTTTGTGTTAAAATTCGAGGCCTTAAAATTACAGGTTATCCCAAATTTTAGCTAAAACATGAAAAATTAGATGAGTCTGTGGGTGTTGCTCCTCTTGCCTTCCTATACCGATATCATTCTTATATACATATTACCGTATATACAACAATACGTATATACGTATAGAGAACAATATATCCGTTTGACTTATCTACGGTGTTTATTTTACATTTACTTTTATCTATCCTTCCATTTCCGTTTCTGGTTTCGACCTCACTTTTCGTCCGCTTGTAGTCATCCATCGACTTTTAT
>NZ_KV817504.1:0-1018 GCF_001814685.1 Prevotella sp. HMSC077E09
TCAAGCTTATTTTACAATGGAGAGTTTGATCCTGGCTCAGGATGAACGCTGGCTACAGGCTTAACACATGCAAGTCGAGGGGAAACGACGGGGAAGCTTGCTTCCCCGGGCGTCGACCGGCGCACGGGTGAGTAACGCGTATCCAACCTGCCTCTGACTGAGGGATAACCCGTCGAAAGTCGGCCTAATACCTCATGGCATCGTCTGCGGGCATCCAACGACGATTAAAGATTTCATCGGTCAGGGATGGGGATGCGTCTGATTAGCTTGTTGGCGGGGTAACGGCCCACCAAGGCGACGATCAGTAGGGGTTCTGAGAGGAAGGTCCCCCACATTGGAACTGAGACACGGTCCAAACTCCTACGGGAGGCAGCAGTGAGGAATATTGGTCAATGGGCGAGAGCCTGAACCAGCCAAGTAGCGTGCAGGATGACGGCCCTATGGGTTGTAAACTGCTTTTATGCGGGGATAAAGTGAGGGACGTGTCCTTCATTGCAGGTACCGCATGAATAAGGACCGGCTAATTCCGTGCCAGCAGCCGCGGTAATACGGAAGGTCCGGGCGTTATCCGGATTTATTGGGTTTAAAGGGAGCGTAGGCCGTGGATTAAGCGTGTTGTGAAATGCAGGTGCTCAACGTCTGCACTGCAGCGCGAACTGGTCCACTTGAGTGTGCACAACGCAGGCGGAATTCGTCGTGTAGCGGTGAAATGCTTAGATATGACGAAGAACTCCGATTGCGAAGGCAGCTTGCGGGAGCACAACTGACGCTGAAGCTCGAAAGTGCGGGTATCGAACAGGATTAGATACCCTGGTAGTCCGCACGGTAAACGATGGATGCCCGTTGTCAGGCTGTTTCAGCCTGGTGACCAAGCGAAAGCATTAAGCATCCCACCTGGGGAGTACGCCGGCAACGGTGAAACTCAAAGGAATTGACGGGGGCCCGCACAAGCGGAGGAACATGTGGTTTAATTCGATGATACGCGAGGAACCTTACCCGGGCTTGAATTGCAGACGAA
>NZ_KV817505.1:0-374 GCF_001814685.1 Prevotella sp. HMSC077E09
GATGGGCTGGTCTGCACAGCAGATATGCGGGCGTATGAAGACATTTGGCAGGAAGTGTGTGTCTCACACGACCATATACAAGTACATCTGGCGGGACCGTAATGCCGGTGGAGACATCTATAGGTACTGTCGTTTCCATTTCAAATACAGGAACCACTGGCTTAAAAGAGACCAAAAGTCACTCTCTGGGAATCGGAAAAGCATAGACGAACGTCCTGCCTGTGCTGACGGAAAGCGGTTCGGAGACTGGGAGATGGATCTGATCATCGGCCCGGGAAACTCATCGGCATTAACCATGGTGGAGAGAAGTACCAACCTTGGGATTATCAGAAAGTTGGCTAAATACAAGACGGCCCGGGAGGTTTCCAAGGCCG
>NZ_KV817506.1:0-2929 GCF_001814685.1 Prevotella sp. HMSC077E09
AGTTCTCACAAGAATTTATGCTGCGGAATTAAGGGAATAATAATTTGGGCTCTCATGGCAACTGCTGTGATGGGCATTCAAGCACAAAAGAATATGGAAAGGAAAGAAATCAAGCAGACCGCAGGACGTACCGCCCTCGGAGAGTTCGCACCGGAATTTGCTCATCTCAACGATGACATTCTTTTCGGTGAAGTGTGGAACCGTCAGGAAGAGATGAGCCTGCATGACCGCTCGCTTACCACAATTCTCTCACTCGTGGCGCAAGGCATCACCGATTCATCGCTCAAATATCACCTGAATACGGCCAAAGCCAATGGTGTGACCCGACAGGAATTTTCGGAGATGATCACTCACGCCGCTTTCTATGTAGGCTGGCCTAAGGCATGGGCGGTGTTCAACATGGCCAAGGAGGTGTGGACTTCAGACATACAGACCAAAGAAGAATTTCAGGCAAGCACACCCTATCCCATTGGCGAGCCTAACACGGGCTATGCCAAATACTTCATAGGGCTGAGTTATCTCGCTCCGATGGAGGCTGACAAGAGGGGCGTGGTAAATGTAACGTTTGAACCCCGTTGCCGCAACAACTGGCACATTCATCACAAAGCCGTTCAGGTGCTCATCTGCGTTGCCGGTCGTGGCTGGTACCAAGAGTGGGGCAAGACACCTGTAGAGCTTTGCCCCGGTGTTGTCATTGCCATCCCTGCCGAAACCAAACACTGGCATGGAGCCGCCAGAGACAGCTGGATGCAGCACCTGACTTACAATACTCACGTTGAGGATAGCTCATCGACCGAATGGTTGGAACCTGTCACTGATGACATCTACGACAAACTCAAATAAGGCATTGCTTTCCCTATAGAAAGTTCATTTCGCGAGTTATTAGCCTACAATCATGCATTTTGAACTGACTAATGTAGAATGTCGTCAAGAAGTAGTGATTTCTATCCGCCGCCTCTGACTACATCCTAATCCTTTCTCTTTCACCGTATTACCCCTTATTGTAGTAATGTAGTAGGATAATATCGGTGAAAGAAAAAGATAGGAATAAATCAATGGTGTGTACCTCCAAAGAGGAATATCGGTGTTATGGAAGTTGCGGGTTGCTGTACCTTATGGCAGACATACTTTCTGAACAAGTGAGCTTCCATGCTGTCCAGCAGAAAGGAGAGGGCGATGATTGCCGAGAGCGGATAAAGCGGTGCATAACCTGTCAATTCATTATCTCTGACCATTGCCTTCTCACCTGCACACATTTCATCAAGGTGCAGGTTGGAAGATTTCTGTATCACTTGTAGCTTGCCGTTAAGTTTCTTCCATGTCACACCGAAAAACCTCGCAAGTTCTCCCTCCGTCATGGCTATCTCGCCGCCTCCCTTGCGGATTACCTGCATATTGCCGCTCCAATCAAGGCGACTACGCTCCATGCCAGTCTTTGGTCTGTTTGTTGTATTCATGCCGTTTCCTCCTTCTTATATGCTAATATGTTCAAGGGTTCATTTCCCACCAGCTCTTTGTTTTTCTTTTCCTTTGAGGAAAGTTTGGCGATGAGCCTGTCCATGTCTTCCGAAATCTTGCAGTCCGTCACCTGTGCATAAATCTGCGTGCTTGATATGGAAGCATGCCCCATCATCTTGGCTATGCTTTCGATGGGTATTCCTGCACTAAGGCTCATCGTGCCGAAGGTGTGTCGTGCCATGTGGAAGGAAAGCCTTTGGCTGATACCGCAAGCCTTGCCCACAATGTACAATTTGCTATTCATCACGCTACGGCTGCTATCAGGATGAAAGACAAAGCTGTCGCCTTTTTCTTTCATCGTCTGCTCGTCCTGTCCTGTTGTTAAGTCGTTGTGATCTGCTTTCCTGCAATGGCTGATGATAGTTTCCGCTATTGGGTGCAGCGGTATGACAAACTCCACCTTGGTCTTCTGTCGCTCCTTGCGGATATATTTCTGTCCGTCCGCTGCGGTTTGGATATGCTTGTATTGCAGGGTTTCCATATCCGCAATAGCCAGTCCCGTGAAACAGGAGAAAATGAACATCAGCCTTGCCTGTTCCGCCTCGCTGTCATTCATCCTCATAGCCATGAGCCTTGCCACGTCGTATTTTTGTAAGTATCGTATATTCTTATTCTCTTTCTCATACTTGGCATTCTCAAAGGGATTACAGCGTATGATGTTCCGACTGACCGCACGGTACATCAGCCGACTCAGCCAGCAGAGATAGTTGTTGATGGTCGTTCCTTTCAGTCCACGCTTTTTGAGGTAGAAACGGTATTCCTCAAACAAGTCCTCCGTGATTGCCCCAATAAGGATGTCCTGCACTCCTTTGTCTTTGACAAACTCATGAAGATTCCTGTCTGCATGAGATAGGTTCAGGTACGTTCCCTCTGTCCTTGACTTGCCTACGCTCTCCCTGACCATTTGCAGTTCCGCCCTGCTCATGGCAAGGAGGGTTGTCGGATGGGTGGCTATGCCCTGTAAATGGTTCTTGATGAGTTCCACGCTTACCACTCCGTCCCTTACGAGAATATCCCGATAGGTCTTTTCCACAAGTTCCCTGAACTCATGGAGCCTTTGGCTGGTCTTCCTGTCGGTTGTCAAGCCCTGCTTAGAGTTCCACTCGGAGGGATTGCATTCCTCGCCTGTGGTAATGGCGGTACTCTTTCCGTCTATGGTGATACGGCAGAGGATGACTGTCCGCCCGTCTGCCTTTGTCTTCTGTCTGTTGATATAGAACAGTATCTTGAATGTACTTCTCATTGTCTTGATGTTTTGAAAGAAAGGATAATAAATAAAATAATTGTGATAAGGATTAGATAGCCAGCTGCATGTCTTCGGTGAAAGAAAGTAAACGTTCAAATTCCTCAAAGAGTTTCTGGGGTGTTACCTTTGCGTAGCGTTCCGTCATGCTTATGTTGGAATGTCCCA
>NZ_KV817506.1:3029-6893 GCF_001814685.1 Prevotella sp. HMSC077E09
TCATGCTTATGTTGGAATGTCCCAGCATCTTGCTCACCGTCTCTATGGGTACTCCCTGTTCAAGCGTGATGAGCGTGGCAAAGGTGTGTCTTGCGGTATGCGTGGTAAAGGGAAAGGATATGCCTGCACGCAGCCTGAGGGCTTTCAGGCAACTCTGATAGTTCTTGTACTTGATGAAGGGAAGCAGCGTTTCCCTTTCATCGCTGTGAAACCTTTCTATCAGCCGTATGGCTTCGGGCAGTAGCTTGACGCGACAGAGAACTCCTGTCTTCTGACGGTTGAACTTCAGCCAGAGGCTGCCCTCGTCATCACGGACAAGATGGGACTTGCTCAGTTCCATCAGATCGCAATAGGCTGCACCGACATAACAGGCAAAAAGGAAAATGTCCCTTGCCGTTTCCATTTCCTCCTCCAAGTCCTCGAAGCGGAGGACCTTCAACTTGTCCAATGCTTCCCTGTCAAGAGCCTTTGGCAGTTTGTTGTCTCCCTTTGATATTTTCGCCTTGTCAAAAAGGAGCGTGTCTGCCAACCCCTCACGGTATGCCAGCCTGCATACCGTTTTCAAGAAGGTGGCGGCATTATAGAACGTACATTCCTGAAAGCCACACTCACCCACAAAGTACTGTCTGAAATCGTAAATAAACTGCTCCGTGAGTTGTGAGAAAGCCAAGTCCGATACCTTGTACTTCCTTTGTATAAATCTCTGCAAATGGATTCGGGTGGAATGGTAGCCGTGTATGGCTCCTTCCTTGATGTCTATGCCAACATGACTTTCCTTCTCCTTGATGAGCATGTCCAGCCTTTCGGTGAGCATGCAGCGTGCCTGTACGCTGCCTTGAAACAGCCCCTTCACATCGGTTGCGTCAAATGGGCAACCTTTGGATAGCAGAGACTGATAGGCAACCTGAATGGAAACAAGCAAGTTCTCCAGCCTGCCGTTCACCTCCACCGCCTCATGGCTCTTGCCGTCCATTCTACTTTCACGGGGATTCCACAAATCGGGGTTACAGGACAGCTTGCAGCTGAACTGCGCAATGGAACGACCGATAGTAATGCGCCCCATAATCGGAGCCTTACCCGACTTGTCCAGACCGCTCTTTTTGAGGTAGAGCAGCACCTTCATTTTCTCTGTTTTCATACGCCTTAATTTTTATGGGCAAAGTTACCCGAATTAAAGCGTTCTTCACTTATGCAGAAAACTGCCGACCGAAGCAACAGCCACACGGGGCGAAAATAATTCAGTTACCTGACATTGCTCCGTCGTTACCTATGGCAAAATAGGGTAACGGTTTAGTAACTGAACTTTTGCCTGAATCTGCATATTGCTGCCCTTTGCGAACAGGGCAATTTTATGCAAATCGTTCCGTTTCGTGCTCATTGTCAGTCAGTTTGCACCAACTTCGATTTTTCTTCATTTTCAAGGATTAGTTGCATTGCGACTTGATGCAGAAAGCATGGCAATATGAAGCAGATAGCAGCGTCGTTTGATGCAAATGACGTGACATCGTGTTTTTTCTTGGGCTGCTAAAGGTGTGAAATTCATCCAGACAGTCATGTAAATGGGCAACTCTTTTTCTATTTGGTGTGGCCGAAAAGAGTTAAAAACAGGGACATAAAGTTTACAAATGGAAGTCTTTTCTCTGTTGCTTTTGGGTGGCTTCATCATGCAAAGTCCATTGATAACTGCCTATGTTTTCAAGGGGAGAAAAGACATTTTGCAGGCTGGTTAGCTATAGTCTGCGGGTTTTTCGGGCCTGCACTAAGCGTTGTTTTCAATCTTGAATGATGAAATTTAATGAGGAGTTACGCCCTTTGTATCACGAAATTGTGCTAAAAAAGATAAAAAGAAAAAGGGCAAAAGCGTGAATTTGGCCGGCAAATCTGCCATTATTGGCTTTCTCACTCTTTTGCCCTTTTACTTCTTTGTCGTTATCAGATGTCGAACTTATAGCCCAATGTAAACTGGAATACGCTGTTCTTTGGGTTGCCATTCTTACTGATATTGGTCACGCCGAAGTTGTAACGACCATCAAGAACGAAGTTCTTGTACTCGTAAGACAGACCAACTGGGATAGAAAGGTCAAATGTGTTTACCTCCGTAGCATGGTCTTTATCTATCATGAGACCAGGCTGAAGACCAAGCTTGACAGCGAGACCTGGCACTACATAAACATTGGCCATGACTGGCATGTTGATATAGCTTGGGTTCCATTTCTCATTAGAATTCTTAACTTTGGCACCCTGACGGGAGTAGAGCAGACCGGTACTTACAGAGAAAATCTCACCCACTTGATACTCTGCTTCAGCACCACCAACGAAGTCAACTTTATAGTTGCTCTCGGTTTTTGTGGTGTTTGCAATGTTCAAACCAACCTTAGGCTGAATGGTAAAGTCACCTACTTCATGCTGTGCGAAAGTTGCAACTGAAGTGAGCAACAATGCTGCAGCCAACACAATCTTCTTCATAATTCTTTCTTTTTTAGTTTATAACTCTAATTAATTTCGCTGCAATAACAGTGATTTTTCTTTATAGTTTGTCTCTAACACTGTTGCAAAGATATGTTTTTTCAACCTATCTTCAAAATATTTCTGTGTTATTTTACTATTCTTTACCTATTTCTTTATCCTGAAACAAGGGCCTTGTAAAATGGTAACATGCTGTTACAGAGCTGTTTTGTTCATGGGAAAAAGCTGTTGGTTGCTCCTTGTGCCATTGGTTTCTGCATAGTTGTGGAAAGTTCATACGTTGCTATAGACATGCGAAAGGAATGGCACCGCGAAAGTTTTTTGCCTTGACAGTTTAGCCATAGAGCTTTTCATAGCTTTCCTGCATGTGCTTCATGGAGAAATTGTTTTCTGCAAATAGCCGTGCCTTTGCTTGCAGATTGGTGCGGTTGGCTGTGGGCAAAACCTCATTGAATAGGTGCTGATAGGCTTTAAGGTCATTATTTTCTACGCGCAAAGGCCAGTCTTCAGGCAGTGTTTCATACAGTCCGGGACAGGCATTGATGATAACCGGAAGCCCATTGAAGCTGGCTTCAAGCGATAGAATACTCAGTCCTTCAAAGCGTGAAGGCATGAGCAGGAAGTCGAAAGAAGCCATGTATGAGGCTAAATTGAATAGGGGCTTGCAGATTGAAACGTTACTGCATTCGACCAATTGCTCGGTGAGAAGTGCCTCAAGTGAACCACCGCCGATGACATGGAAGTAGCAGCATGGGTTGTCTTTTTGGCTTTTTATGATTTCAATCAGCGTGTCGATGCCTTTCTGTTCCTCAAATCTTCCGGCGAAAAGAATGTTTGTTTTGTCGGTTTTCAGATGTGGGTAAGGTTGCTGACTGACGGGAGCCACACCATTATATATAATAGGTGGGCAGGCATGATAAATGTTCTGATAGTTCTTTCTGACGGCTTCTGAAATGGCGACATTGGCATTCTGGCGGATGAAAAAGGCTTCTACACGCTGCCCCGTGCGCTCCATACCGGCCCAAAGTCGCGTGTTGTGAATGGTTCTTACAATCTTGCAGCGTTTCAAAGTCCAAGGAAACAGACGGAAAAAGCAGTAAGTTGCCAAGTCGGGCATCTCTGTATGACAGTGTATGGCGCGTGGTTTATATTTCAGAAAGAGCCATAGAAACCACAGCGGAAAGGTCAAGGCAGCTAACCGTTCGAAGAGATAATGGAAATGGAACTCGGGTATCCAGCCACGATGATAGCAGATGTTGTGGTCTTGAAGTTCCTTTATGAGCACCTTGGTAAAAGCCCCATGCGCCCTGATAAGCTCCACAACATGATACTCTATGCCCTCGGTGGCCGACTCTGCAATGTTGACCGCCACGCGTTCGGCACCGCCAACATCAAGAT
>NZ_KV817507.1:0-21850 GCF_001814685.1 Prevotella sp. HMSC077E09
GAAATCAGAAACGGAAATGGAAAGATAGATAAAATTAAATGTAAAATAAGCACCGCAGGTAAATCAGAAGATGTGTCTTCAATACGTATAGCCATATTGCTTTATAACTGCCAATACATATATACGGCTATACATATATACGTATTGCCGCATGGCTGACTCAAAGAACAGCCTTTTATTCTCGCCTTGCTGCTATATGATTAGTTATAGAAGGACCAACAAAAGAGAGTCAGGTAGGGCAGATTTCTTGGTTTACACAAAAAAAACAAGAGCCATTTTTAACACAAAAACCGCCACGATGCCGAAAAAAGGTTCTGAAAACGTTAATATAAGAGTTTCTTTTTTTTGAGGATGCTTTTTTGACATTAAGTCGCTTATTTTGTAACAATCAATAATCATAAAAATTATGGCCGAGACTGAATACAAGCATCGCAACTCTTCCGCTGGAAGAAAGAATAAGTCAGATGAAATTCTGAAGAAGTTCGCAGACATGATGGTTAAGATCATCAAGAAAGCCAATGCCAACAACTGGAAGAAAGGTTGGATGGGTGTCAACGGTTCCATTCAGGGACTACCGCAGAATATCAGCGGTCGGACGTATTCCGGTGGCAATTCTTTTTTTCTTATGTTCAATACGGCAGAGAAAGGATACAAGACATCCGTCTATATGACCTTTAAGCAAGCCAAGGAGCAGAATCTCCATGTCAAGTCAGGTGAGAAATCCGTTCCCATCTTCAAGTGGGGCTTATCCATCAAAGATGAAAACGGCAAGAGGGTGTCAGAGGAAGACTATAACGCCATGTCCCAGGAAGAGCGTGCCACGATGGACGTTCGTCCTTTCCCTAAAATGTTTCATGTCTTCAACATCGACCAGACCAACCTTGAAGAGGTCAATAAAAAGAGGTATGATGCCATTGTAGCACGTTTCCAAACACCCGAACAAGAGGTCAAAGACACCGAGGGGATGTATGTCAACGAAGCCCTTGACCGTATGTTCGAGCAAAAGGCGTGGCATGCCAATATACAATATGACAAACCTGCCGACCAGGCCTTTTACCGCCCATCGACGGATACTATTGTTCTTCCGATGAAAGAACAGTTCAAACTTGGGAAAACTCCTGAAGAAGTCTATCACGACGGCATGGAGTATTATTCCACAGCTTTGCACGAGATGGCCCACTCGACAGGACACGAGAGCCGGCTTGACAGGAAATTCGGTGCCCAAGGGACAGACAACTACGCCCATGAGGAACTGATCGCAGAAATGACTTCTGCCCTTGTCGGCAGCACCATGGGCTTTGACAGAAAAATATTGGAGAACAACGCCAATTATCTAAGTGGATGGTTAAGCAGACTTAGGGACAAGCCCGAGACCATTACAACCATCATGACTGACGTAGGCAAAGCCTCGGATATGATTATAGAAAAAGTTGACGAACAGCGGATCGCCTTGAACCAGACTCCCCTCAAAGCCGGCAATTTGGAGGGGCTTGATGAAGAACTTTCGGAAACAAAGACAAGGGGTAAGACCCTATATGACCTTACGGAGCAGTGGAGTAGTATCAATGCACAATATCCGTTTTCTGTTGATGATGAAAGAACAAGACAGATAGCAAAGCGTATAAGGCAGGCGGAGCAGGTCATTACGGCTTATAATGCCAACGTAGCCGCCGCATATGGCGATGAGTTTCTGTTCTCCGAGAAAGCGAAGACTACCATCATTCCGCCTGCCGTGTATTCCGGGCATGAACAACCGCCTTTGGAAGTCCAAAGACAAGCTGTTGCATCCGAGCCGGAAAATCAAAATATTGGAGATATGAAAGAACAAAAGGCTGAAGAATTACGAGAGTCACAGGAAAGACATATTGCCCCAGACCGCAACCCCGGCAACTCTGCCGACGATTATAATGATCTCTCTGAAGCTTTAGCCAAAGGAATTGGCATGGAGGAAAGTAAAGAAGACGCGACAGAGAACATCTCTCTGTCCGAAGACAGTAACCCACAAACCGATTTAGCCGGTGTAGCTGAACATATTATGGAAACGAACCATGTATCCAAGGGTGTAGCCGAAAAGAAGGCTGCCTCTATCGTTGAAGAACAACAAACCGCCGTGAATGAAAAGAGGCAGAAGGCAGCACAAGCCAAGCAAGAGGCTGTCAAGAAAGCCGATGAAGCCCGTAAGGCAGAGGATGAGCGTCGCCGTGAAGTCGAGGAACAGAGACGGCGTGAGGAAGAGAATAGAAAAAACGACAAGGATGGTGGTCAAGTGTCCAAGATATTCCTGCATGCCGCCTTGCTGCTTGGAGCCTTGGAACTGGCAAAGGGCAACAAAGGCGTGTGGATGAACAAGGCTGGCAAGAGCAACGCAGAGTTTCTTTGGGCAAAGACACCAATTACTCCGTATAACAATCTGATGATGAACCTTCAGTCCGATCAGAAGGGCTACCGTTCCAATGTTTATGCCTATTTCGACGAGCTGAAGGATGCGGGCGATTCTGTCAGAAGTAATGAGAAGGCACTCCCTTTCAATTGGACGCGTTGGGATTACCAGAATATTGCTACTAAAGAGGTTATCACCAAGGGTGAATATCAGAAACTTCCCGAGGATGAGAAGTCGCTCTATGTCAAGCACCATAGCCGTCAGACCCAGCAGATTTTCAATATTGACCAGACTTCTATGACCGGCAAACAGATGTACGGTGATTTGCTGAAAGAGACCGGTGCCAAGTATGAGGAACTCTCCGAACGGGGCGTGACAAGTATGATAAAGTTCTCCGAAAAGCTGAAATCAAACCATCCAACGGCCATTGTCGTTGCGCGTGACGATAACCAGTATCATATTTACGGTAATGATGCCACCAGAGCAGGCAAGATATTAGGCTTACCGGTAGGGCAAACAGAGGTCGATGGCCAAAAAATCAAGTCCACGGGTTTTCCTCTTGACAGAATCGACGACTTCCTGCCAAAGCTCGTTCAAGCCAAGCAGTGGGTTGTCGTTGCCGATAACCTCGACAGTGCAGAACTCATAAGAAGAGTAGCCAACGAAAAGGACGTGTTGAACAAGGCTTATTCAACCGCCCAGACCGTAGCCAATTCCGCAGGAATAGGTTATGAACGCGTCATGGTGCTGCAAGATGCAGAATACGACAAACAAGCCGACAAGATCATTGTCAGCGGCATGACGGATAAGGATAGCGGCAACAGCCGGCAGGCCGCCATTGCGAAAGCCAATGACATTTACCGTGCCATTGTAGCAGCCACAGGCAGCGAGCAGCGTTTAGACCGCCTGGGGCGCAATAATCTCCTCCCCAACGACGATGCGAAATACGAGAGATTTGTTCAAGACCTATCTGCCGGAATCCTGATGGCACGTCAGGGGCTTCCTGCAAGCCTTTCAAAAGAAAGTATGCAACATATCGACTATTGGCAACGCGAGATCAAGGAAAATCCCAAATTGCTTGGACTGTTGGAGAAAGATGTCAACAATGCCGTTGAGTCCATCGATAAGCACATGCAGAAGCAGATTGTCAAGTACGAAGATATTCGTAAGGACTTGCCCCTGAAAGACTTGGCCGTCAGTGAGAGACAATATCAGATTTCCACCGATTTGGCTAAGCTCCCGGATATAGATTCAAAAGAAATCGTCATTGTCAGAGATACGGCAAAAGGTTCAGCCGATGTCATTCTTCCTGAAGGGGCTTCTCTTGAAGACAATGTAGAGATCTCGGGCATTCGCAAAGATCGTATCAAGATAGCATTAGGACACGAGGGCATCACCGATGTCAAGTTCTATAATGCCGGTGGTGCTTTAGGACTCAAAGAGCCTGACGACTACTATAAGGATAAGACCGTTTCCGTAGACCGGTTGAGACAATATGAGTTCAGTCAGCATAGAGATATAGATGTGAAACCGCAGATTGCGGCAGCAGCCTTGCCCAAGATTGAGATTTTCACGCCTATCCGTGACGAGAAGGGACAGTATGCCTTTTTCTTCAAGGCAGAGAACGAGCCTTCGTTCTCCGTCTATCCGAATGACACCCACAAAAAGCTGTACTTCGATGTCAGGGGAACGGACAAGCAGAAGGAGATACACAATGCCCTTGCACAGAAATACTACTCCGTTGCCAAGCAGCATCCTGAAATCAAGGTAGATCTTATCATGCCCAAAGTTTCTAATGTAGACATGAGCAAGATAGAGCGTCCGACCATTACGAAAGACAGGGAAGACCCAAGCAAGAAGTATGTCATGGCCACCATTGACGGTAAGTTCATGAAGAAAGAAATCACCAAGTCGCAGTGGGACAAGATGTGGTTGGCAGATGACATGTCAGCCTACAAGAAAGCTGTTGCCGCTGTTGTCTTTGCTCCTTTACTCAAAGAAGACGTGCAGAAGGAGCAATCCACAAGTATGGCAGCACGGTCAACTTCGACAGAAACCGTTAAAAAGGAACAGGGTGCAGAAGAGAAAACTGCAGAAGGAACTTCAGATTCGATTTCTGAAACGGCTACCGAAAAGGAGGTGGAGACCACCCGGAGAGAAAGTACCTTTCGCAGATAAGGAATAATGCAGTAATCATCAGACATGACACATTACCAGAAACATGGCCATATCCACCTCTGATTTCATCAATAGATATGCTCCTTATGCCATGGAGCAGCAGATTAAGTACGGCATTCCCGCTTCTGTCATTCTCGCCCAGATGGCTATCGAGAGTTCATGGGGCACTTCTGCCCTCGCCCGGAACGATAACAATTTCTTCGGTATCAAAAAGGGTTCATCGTGGACAGGCCGGGTGAGTTACTATGACGATGACCAAGCGCATGAAGCCTTTCGTTCCTACGACAACGTGGGGCAAAGTCTTAGCGATCACTCTGCCACCTTACTCCAACCCCGCTATCTGCATCGTTGTCCCACGGACAGTACAGATCACCTGGGTTGGATAAAAGGGATCAAGGCCGGTGGTTACGCCACGGCAAGCAATTATGTAGACAGCGTAGAAAGTCTTATCCGTAAATACGAATTAGACAAATTCGACCGTCTCGCCGTACAGAATGCACAGCAGCAAGGTTTGCAGATAGGTTACATGAGAGGCCGTCAGTCCGACACCCCGCAAGCCGTCCCTGCCGGTATTCTCCTCACGCCTCTCCAAGGGCGTTGGTGCATGCCCATCAACCTGGAGGGTTTGAAGGTAACGGGAGTGTATGGAGAGAACCGCCCCGGACATCATCATAGCGGCATAGACCTTAGTACTGGCGGCAAGTATCTTCCCGTTTATGGAACAGAAGATAACGGCAGGGTCATCGCCGCCAAGCCCAACAATGGTGCTGCCGGTAACATGATTACCGTGGAATACAGCCGTTCTGACGGCAGCCGTCTTCAGTGTACCTATATGCACCTTAGTGAGATTGGGGTTAAGGTCGGTGATGCCGTCAATGCAGGGATGCAACTGGGCTATTCCGGTAATACAGGACGCTCGACCGGGCCACACCTCCATTTTGAGACCAAGTTCTATAATGCCCAGGGAACACTCCAGAGTTATGATCCGGCAGAATACATTGCCGAGCTCTCGTTCCGTGGAAATCTCCCGGCAGTGTTGAACAAAGGCGGACAGAACTTAGCGGCACGCTATTCCTCTCAAATGGCATACAACAATGCTCCGGCCACCGGTATCGAAGGGCAGCCTATGGATACCCAAACACAAATGTTGCTTGCCAATATCACTAAATCAGACGATCCTAACAGATGGTTGGAATATCTGATGAACAAGAATGGCGATAGTGCAGGGCTGTCCGGCGGAAATCCTGTCTCCAATCTTATCTCAACCCTTTTCATGAGCATTCTGACGCTTGCCCAAGATTTAAAACAGGGAGACGAAGACATGGGCGAGTCCCAAAGCTCCAAAGAGGTAAAAGAAAACAAAGAGACAAAAGAAGCTGCCACCCTTAGAAGGGACAGGGAAAGTATCAATGCCAAACGGCTTGCTCAGGCTGCCTCTTTGAATTTTGACACCGAGTTGCCTGAAGTGCAGCAAGCAACCACCTTAAAGCGAACTTAACAAATAAGTAATATATTATGTCCATAGAAGAAGATGATACGAAACGAGGCAAGGTATATCGCCTTGTATTTGAGGATACAGAAGAGTGTGATTACATTATTGAGTCCGTACAGGCACTTTCCTCTGACGGAGAAATCCCGAAGTGCGTGAAGAAACTGGTGGACTATATGCAGAAGCATATTACCAAACAAGATAAATATCATGAGGGCAAGCCCACCATTCCCTTTTTCGAGGATATTATGCCTTATGTCGTTTTAGGTTTAATAATCTCCATTCCAAGGTGGAAGACAGAAAAATGTAGTGTCTTGTAATATAATGCTATATTCAAATAAAAGGACATCATATCAAAAGTATCAATTTAACAAAGAAGTTATGATTAAATGCAATGTCACGGCATGCGGAATCATCAGCAATTCTGCAGTAGAGAAACAAAGTAAGGACGGCAAGCCCTTCATTTCTTTCAGTATCACCATCCCCATTGCCGGCAGCGATGGTTCCGGCGCGGAGCTCCAAGTCTTCGTTTCCGCTCCGGGCAATAAGGAAACTGCCGAGCGGTATTCCACCGGGCGTAGGGTGAGAATGAACGGTACACTCTATATCAGACGGATAGATGACCGTACGTATTACAACCTCCGTACCGATGAAGGAATAGAAATTGTCAAGTCCACCGAAGCAGATTCGCTCACAGGGTCTATCGATTTCAAAGGTAAGATAAAGGGGGAGATTACGGAACGTACCAACAAAAACGGACACAAGTTCCAGACCTTTTCCGGCGTGTCGCAAGACAAGGATGGAGAAAAGAAAGGCTGGGTTTGGGTTCGCTTCCTTTCTCCGACCTCGATTCAGCAGGAATTCTTCAAGCCCGAGGCCTATGTTGAAATAAAAGGAGAGTTGCAGTTCCATATCTATCAAGGCAATGTCAACATCGAGTGCCGTACCAGCAGTATCGAGCCCTGGGAGTTGACTGCCACACAGAAAGAATAGTTGCCATAATATTGAAGTTTACATGAACACCGGCATTATAGAGCGTTGATTATTCAAGTCTTTATAGGCCGGTGATTTTATTCCGTACAAAACCCTAACAAGTATATGAGTGAAAATGATAATCCAGCAGGAATCTTCGGCAACCGTCTGTTAGGCGGCTGGAGTAAGATATTTGGTAAAAAACACGATAACGGCAAAGGCGAAAAACAAGGACATGACCATGATAAATTAAAGCCATTCCCGCCCAACCATTTCTTCTCCCAGGAAGAGCTGTGTTTCCTTGCAAAGAATCAAGAGCAGTGTAGCCGTCTTCAGAGTTGGGCTTTGCAAATGAGCTTATGGGCACGAACCAAGTCCAACGAGCAGGACAGGAACAACCCACAGTTTTTCCCGGCCGTTCAATGGCAGGACGGTTTGATGAGCACATGGATAGACTCGGAGGCAACGCCTGACAGCATAGACCAACAGGCTGACCGTCTTTACCAATTACAGCTGGATGGCTATAAAATGGATGCCGCTTTTGTAAGAATGATAGAGGCAAGAGCTTGTAGAAGTTTAGTGGGCAACCTCTTTGTGGATGAGAGACAGAATGAGACCGCTTCACGAAAAGGCGGTAAGCACTTTATATGGATTAAAGCCGTTGTTGACAAGTCCGGTGAGGACTTGGCTTTGTCCATATTTCATTACAACAAGATCAGCCACCATCATGAATCAGAAGAAACAGTTTCATACAAACAGTTCAAGCCGCTTCTTGAAAACAAGGAGATGACAGCCCTTGGCGGAGAGGGGCAGCGCAAATGGAACGATGAAGCCACCGCAAGAGACATGGCGGAGGAAAAGTTTACAGAGTTAGTCTGTCTGATGAGACGGAGCAATATCTGTCAGGGGATGTTCCCTGCCCACAGTTCCATCTCTATACATCAAGAGGAAGGAAAAGACTATGTCCCCATGGCATGGGCCCTATCAGGGGATGGGATAAAGATAGACTTCGATCCCCAAGTATCCATTAGTAAAAGTTCACTTTTGGTTACCTCCAATGATTCCTACCGGTTTGTCGACGTGTTGGACTATATAGATAAAACGATAAGTGAGCAGGATGCCAGTCAGGAACTGCTGACCTTTGTCAGGATATTCGGCAAAGACTTTTGTGGAGACAAAGTGCTCTCTTCCGGAAAGTATCCTCTTTGCCGGATAAACGGCATAGAGATAGACCGTGTAACGGCAAAGGCTTCGGACACAATAGTCGCCTTCAACAATGATACTTTGGAAACCGTGACGCTTTCTTCAGAAGACAGGATAACCCTGTTAAAAGCAGTCATACGCCGTTCGGATGAACTACTGACAGGATTGAAGTCCGACCTTCAGAGAACAACGGACGAAAAAGTCCAGGATATATTGCAGGACAGGCTAAATAACATCCATCAAGGGCTGTCAGCTTATAATACTGGCGACAATTACCATACTTTGGATGAGTTATGGCAGCATATCACCTCAATTTTCAGGGTGAAGCAAAGCGCGGAGACGGCAACGGTCGTCCCTGCATCAGCAGTCAAAGTTATAGAAGCTCCGCAATCCACCGAAGTAAGGGATAAAGAGCCCTTAGTCCACAATCAAAATGAAGTTCAAAGCGTTCAAGAACCTATTGCTAAAAGTGATGACGGCATCAAAATGCCCAAGCAAGTTGACGAAGCCCCGTCAATTGAACCTAAGAAAAGTCAGATGCCAGAAGGCTATATCCGGATTGAACCATCTTCCAAAGGCAGATGGCACACAGCAGAAATGCTCCGTAGGGAAGCCTATCGTGTTTATGGAAAGCTGTTAAGTGCAAAACTTAAAAAGCAGCTTGATAATGACAACAACCCTTGGGTTTCAAAACAGATGTTGACACCAAGAGATATCAAAGGCACTGTTTATACCGGGCCGAATGCCATCATGCTTGCGTTATGGACAGAACAGCAGGGGTTTGAGCTTCCTTTCTTCATTACTGAAGAGGAGCTAAGAGCGAACGAACTCGGTATTCTTCAAGATGCCAAGAGCCTCTTTATCCTCCATAAGAACGGAACGTCAAGGGTGTACAACATTGCACAGACCACCTTTCCCGTTACCCAAAGGCGTTCCTATGAGTCTCTCAAACTGAATATGATAGCAACAGAGCGCAAGAAGACTTCTGGGTATCAGTTCCTCGACGCTGACGGCTTTTGTAAAACAGCGTTGAAGTTTGATGGAGTCCCCGGCCTTTCTGTCTATGATTATGCCGAGAAGGTCATCCATATAGCCCCGAAGATCAATTTTGAAACCGAGGACGACTATTACCGTGACTTGGCCGTGGCCATGGTGGAAAGCACCCGTGAAGTTGATTTCGATACGCTCCGTCTGGACACCTATCTCTTTGAGAATCTCGTCTCTCATCTGGGTAGTGGTATTATCAGCCAGAGTTGCCGTTTTAATGCCACCAATCCCGAATATTCCCGGATATGGAGAGAGAGGTTAGAGAACAATCCTGAATATACCAAGAGAATCTTGGAACAATCAGACGCAGCTTCAGGCCAAGTCCTTCAATCGGCATTGACATAGGACTATCAATAATCAGTCCCGGTTCATGTTTAATTATGGCAAATTCGCCATAATTAAAATTGGGATGATTAAATGAAAAAGGCGGCCTGCATCCCTGCAAACCGCCTTCTGACATTATTTAATTAAAGTTTATCGTCTTGTTTTATTCATTCTTTCTCCGCTATTTCAACAGCTTGAAGGATTGTCCGTTTGATGACATCATGTTCAAGTCTTATGGGATGTACATGACCACCATCAGCAATGGCACCATCAATGAAATAACGGATATTCCACCATTTCTTGACATTATTTTTAGTAATCTTAAGAGCCCGAGCACAAGCCTTTTTAGATTCGAGAGGATTTTGATACCGCCATAATGTTATTTTTACTGCGTTCTCGGATGTTTTTAAAGAATCAAGTTTACCTTTATCCTTTCTCCACTCTTGGAACAGTTCCACTGAAGAGAGATTGCTTTCCTTGTTTTGGTTACTACCATCGGTCATATCAGCATTTTCCAACGCCTCGTTGGAAACCTCGTTGATTTTATCCCACACTTCTTGTGGCCAGTCGTTATCATCAGGCTCATCACCATAGCGAAGCTCATTGATGAACTGTTCCGCTCCGTCTTCATCACCTTCATCGAAGCCCAGTACCTGGCACCACTCCTTATAATCGTCTACCATTTCCTGGCCGTGCATTGTGATACACTGCAGATTTGTTATTTCCTCTCGGTCGAGTTTACCAATCAAATCTTTTACTACTTTTGCCATATTGTAAAACTTTAAGATTATCTGTGCATACCTCTGCTTCTCTGCTCCGCTTTCTGCGAGTTCTCATCTCCTAAGTGGTAGAACTCCTTTTGCATTTCTTCTGTATAGTCCTCTTCAGGAACATAGTTCTTGAAAGAGTTGTCCGATTCTTTGACCCAACATCCGTAGATGCCGAAATTATATGTAGGCAACTCACGGGAAGCAATACTGTCATATTCCTCCCTGTCACCACTTACCACCTTGATGCCACCGTCAGCGAGGAAATCCAGTCCGAATGTGAACTGGCCTTCCTGCTTGTCTATTGAAATAACATTGCCTGTACACATCTGTGCCACTTGCTCATTGGAAAGTTCCATCTCGTTTTGAAGTGAAGCCAAATTATCCTCCATTAAAGAAACGGGAATATAGAAAACCCTGT
Source organism: Prevotella sp. HMSC077E09 (assembly GCF_001814685.1). Lineage (NCBI taxonomy): Bacteria > Pseudomonadati > Bacteroidota > Bacteroidia > Bacteroidales > Prevotellaceae > Prevotella > Prevotella sp. HMSC077E09. The sequence continues at coordinate 10,782 of NZ_KV817507.1, forward strand.
TTGTCTTGTCGTCAAGCTGTACGAAACACTGTTCCTTACCCGGCATTTTGGTTATGATGATTTTCCCGCTTCGCAGCGTGTTCTGTTCCTCTGGCGTGAAGTCCTCCAAATCAGCCATTTCACTTCTCGGGGCAATCAGGATGTCAACAGTGCCACTTCTTCTTTCAAGTTTAAGACGGGCCTGAATTGTTCTCTGTATGCCGTCACCCAAATCCACGCTGACGGGTAAAATAGGAGTCCAATGTCCCTCCAACAATTTTTTCATCACCATTTCAGGCAGGTCATCCACCATTTCTTGAGACAGCCCGATACTTGCAAATTTCTCGTATGGTATCTCATTCTCATCAAAAGTTGTTCTCATAATTTTCCTGTTTATTGTTTTTGCAAAGATAGTTTCTTACTTGAAAAGTCCGTTCTCCAAAAAAATAAACCTTTTATATTAACATTTTCAAAACGTTTTTGGGCGGTTTTACGGTGTTTTTCGTTTTTGAAATGTTAATATAAGACTTCCTTTTTTTTCGAGCCCCCTATTAAAACGGTTTATTTTATTTTTGTAATCATAAAATACGAGTAGATGGTTATACATTTTAGACATATCTTCATGGCTATTTTGAGTCTGTTCAGTCTCTTTTGTCATGCACAAAAGAATACCCCCGATGTCAATCATCAGGATTACTGGATAGACAAATACCTTAGTGTCAGTTTCCCCTTACAACGTGTCGAGATCAATTCTGCGTTCGGTATTCGTAAAGATCCATTCACCGGCAAGGAAAAAGAACACTGTGGCTTGGATTTGAAAGCTCATTATGAGAAAGTCCTTGCCATGTTTGACGGTTACATCGCAAATATAGGCTATGACTCCGGATCCGGCAATTACATCATCATGCGTCATGGTGATTACACCATCAGCTATTGTCATCTTTCTCAAATTTGGGTAAAGAAAGGAGAGAGAATCTATGCGGGAGACCCCGTTGGCGTCAGCGGTTCTTCCGGTCGCTCGACGGGGCCACACCTTCATGTCACCAGCCGGTTAAGGGGACGGCTCGAAGACCCCTATAACCTTCTTACTTACATAAGAGACGTAAAGTTGCAATGTATTACTGCTCTCCATGTCAGCGAGGAGACTCTTCTTTCTCCTGACGCATTTTTCAAGAAATATGCCCATGCCGCCATGAGACAACAGCAGAAATACGGTATCCCTGCTTCCGTCATCCTTGCTCAAATGGCACTTGAAAGCCGTTGGGGAAACAGCAGTCTGGCCCAGGCAGGATACAATTATTTCGGCATCAAGGCCAACAGGAACTGGCTGGACAGCGGACTTCCATACAGTGTCCATGATGATGATCGCCCTAATGAGAAATTCTGCAATTTTGCCTCTCCGGAAGCCGGCATGGAATATCATTCAAGACTGTTGATGAGCGATCGCTATAAGCAGTGTTGGAAATACAGTTCCACGGATTTTCACAATTGGCTCGTTTCCATCAAGTCTGCCGGATATGCCACGGCAAGGGACTATGTACAGAAATGCGAGCGCATCATCATGAAGCACAAGCTCTATCTCTACGATGTAGCCGCCGAACGGCTATAATACTATATAAATGTGTATAAACAAAGAAAAAGCATAATGAAAAAAATCTTCTTTTTATTGTCAGCCCTTACATTCATAGGGCATGGTATCCACGCACAGGTCGTGTACGGTAATGATGAACGATTCTATGTGAACTCCCTGCACGAGATTTCGGCAAGCTCTGCAAGTCATCCGACAGGCCTGCCAAGTCCGATAGACGGTCAGGCGAAGTATAAGCTGTCAGGATTGGGCGATAACTGGTTTGTCTCCGCGCAGGGCGGTTTTATCTCTTTCTTGGGAGATCCCGTCTCACACACGGACTTTAACGGTAGAACCAAGGTGGGGTTGGAACTTTCCATAGGGAAATGGCACTCGCCGTATTTTGGGACACGACTGGCCTATCAAGGCTTTAAGTTTGTCGATTCCCAACGTGCCCCCCAGTCCTTCGGCAGCTATCATACAGACCTACTTCTTAACGTGTCTTCCTTCTTCCGACCCTCTTTTGAGAAGCCGGCAAAATGGAACATAAGCCCCTATATGGGAGCTGGAATTATCCGGCATAATCAGTTGAAGAAAAATTCCTTTGCCTTTTCCTACGGCATCTTGGGAACTTGCAGCCTAAGTGAGCGTATCAGCATCTCTGCCTCTTTTGGTGGAACGACAACCCGTCGGGATTTTGACGGATATGGAGAGAAAGGCCGTTTGGGAGACAACCTCCTTTCGGGAAGTATCGGTTTGTCCATCGGGATTGGACATTTAGGCTGGAAAGTCAAAAAACACAAGTTGGTGTCGGCGAATGAAGATGTATTGCAGAATCCGACAATAACCGATCTGACCACCTATCCGCGCAATAATTACAGTGGCCTTAAATCGCTTCAGGAAAGACTTGCCAACAAGAATACGGAGAGTATTTCCGGGAATGGCGATGAGAACATTGCGCAGTTTGACGCTCCAATCCTATTCTTCTTCAAGCGTAATACCACGGAGCTTGTCGACAAACAGCAATTGGTCAACATTCAGGAGATTGCAGCTGCCGTCAAGGAGTATAACTTGGAAGTACGTATCGTAGGTTCCGCAGACAGCAAGACAGGAACACCCAAGCATAACAGGAAACTTTCCATCAAACGCTGCCGTTATGTTGCCAAGCTGCTGATAAATGCCGGTGTACCGAAATCTAAGATGACCGGAGCAACCAGAGGCGGTATCAATCTCTATAAACCTTATACGGCCAACCGCCACACCTGCGTGATCCTGTATAAGCAAAAGTAAGAAGAATTTAAAACAGAATGATATGGCCATTTTAAGAAAGAATACCAACTATGGTGTAACGGACATCTCACCGCGCCTGCAGGACACCCTCAATGCCAACGGCATGCAGGCTCATATCACCATGACACAGACCGGTGATTATGAACTTGTCACCTTGTCCCATAATTCATCCGAACCCAGACGTTATTCTCTCGACCAACAACAGGTTGAGAACCTGATGAACGGAGGTACATCCGCATGGGACAAGAAGGCCTACAACACCTTTGTCGGCATCGTTAAGGAAGATTATTATATCCCTGGCTCATTTGTCGCAGCCCGCAATGCCAACAGTCCTGTCAACATGGGACTTGACGGGCACAGGCTTGCCCCGGGAGAATATGGATACAGAGAACCGCGTTTCTTTTACCCTTTTGAAGGGCCGAGATACGGGCGCTTTGACAGCATCATAGACGGTTTGATGGGACTTACCCATGGTGGGCGCATCAGGCGCATAGACGGAAGACCATTCTATGCAAATAGCGCACCTGTCGTTATAGACCGTCCTGACGGGCGTTTGCGTCCCGGAGAGATGAAGACAGGTGCCTATGGGTTCTATGATAAGGGTATGAAGCAGAAACAGGACGTTCTTCAGTCCATGAGTATCAGCGAACAACAACTTTCCAAGGTGGAACGTCCGAAAGGACAGTCCGTTCCCCTTAATTCCATCAGTTCACCGGTTTATCTGTCGGCAGAGAAATTTCAGCAGGTATTGTCTTCGCACGGTATTGTCATAGATGAAAAGAAAAATCTGCTGACCATCAAGTCTGCGTCCGTTCCTACCAACCTTGAATACAAGTTGAACCCTGATGAGACGAAGAAACTCATGAACGAGAAATTCAAGTACAGCGACAAAAAGGGTATACAAAACAAGGATGGTGTATCTGTCAATGAACGGCTTGCCATCCTGAATGCCGTCATAGGGAAAGACTTTACCGATAAGATAACCGTAGAGATGCTTAACAGCAAGGACTATGTAGACATTAAGCTAAAACCTGAAGTGGAGAAAGAGCTGGGACTTCATCAGGAAGCAGCCAATCAATATATGGCATCCAAACTTGACATCATAGACATGAAAGACATGCGCGAGGACTATCGGAGCGGTTTCTTAGATCGCTGGAACTCTATCGGTGTCGTCGACGGACGTGGCCTTAATCCAAACGAAGGCTTCTATCTTCCGGTAAAGGACGGACGTGCCGTCTCTGTCGGTGAGATTCAGGTGTCGCCAGTCAATGACGGCAAGAGTGCGACTACGTTTCGCATGACTGCCGTAATCAACAATCAGTTGATGTCACATGACATCTCCAAGGAGGACTATATCAAGTTCATCAACTATAATGACGAGTACCGCCTGAAACTGTTCGACAAGGTGTTTGATGAAGTCAAGATAAAGGACGCGTCCAACGGTGTCTTGGAAGATCCCGTGCGTTCAGGCAGGATTGAGGATGCAGACGGTGTTGCCGTATTGAACGGTCATTACAACCTTGTTAATGACAATGTTTCCGCTGCAATTACCGGAGCGATGGCCTACAAGGATCAGATTTCCGGCAATTACATGCTGAATATGCGGGAGAGCAAGGATATTGGTATGTGGTCATATAAAATTACCGAAGAGCAGTATCTTGCTTTCAAGAATGCAGATGATGACGGCAAGGCAAAGCTGCTTTCCACCATCATTCCCATAACCGATGAAAACAAGCAGCCCTTGTCTGTTGTCAAAGAAATACGGCTGCCCCTCTCCACCGCAGAGAGACGCGTGTCTTCTTATTCGGAGAATATAGATATGAAGGACGCATTGCAAAGCGGTGCCGGAAGACCATACAACGAGCGTATGGCAGATGCGTTGAACAAGACGATCTTTAAGGATACGGAACATATCAAGGCCACAGCCCTGTCAGGGACAGATATAAAAGTCGTCACCCAAGGCGAAGCGAAATTGGTGGCAGATGGAAAAGCTCAACCCACTTTGACTGAATTACGGGAAAACGTAAAGATTGCCCTTAAAGGAGAAGCCGGCGTAAACGGACAATCATTGGAGAACTTGAAGCCCAACAAAGAATGGGTCAGAAGCGGTGGCCATGGCAGGGCAACCGAAGTCGGAGATATTGCCGTGGAACGCTTGCGTGACGCAGAAGGCAAGGTCATAGAAGGAAAGTACAAGATGACCGCCGTCATAGACGGTAATGTCTTTTCCCATGAGATCACCCAAAAAGATTTCGACAAATTCCGCGCCATCAACGACACCCAGCGCATGAAGCTCTTCGATAAGATATTCCCCGAAGTGGAGATGAAGACAAAAGCGGGCCACGGCTTCAACTTGGGGGCTGCTATCCTTGCTGCCGTCTCCGTGGGAATGGATGTTGTCGGTTCTGTCATGTCAGAGCCACGTCCCCGCCCTGAACTCTATGCAACCCGAAATGTCTTCTCCAAGCCCGGTGTAGCCTCTCCCGAAGCGGTCTCTGCTGCCCTTTACGAGTCAGAGAGTGAACATCTAAGAAGAGGGCCATCGGAAGGCAGGGGAATGGGCATTTAATCATCAATAACGTCCGCAACATGTTCAATCATGAATTTATGCCCTTCCAAACGGTGACCATCCGTCCCCATTGGGGGCAGTTCTGCATCAATGAACTGCCGGTAATCTTGCTGTGCCTGGCAAGTTATTGGATAAGCAGCTTTATGGAGTTTCGTTTCCATGAGCTTTTGATATGGCCGGCATTGTTTCTTACTTTCTACCTGTTTTTTCAAGTGGTCTATATGGCAAGGATCGAATATGTCCTGACAGGGGAGCAGCTAATCACCCTTCACGGTGTGCTCTCCCACTCAACGGACTATATCGAGCTTTACCGTGTCGTCGACTACCGGCAGCACCAGTCGTTGCCACAGCAGCTCTTCGGTCTGAAGACCATAACCATCTATTCCGGAGACAGGAACAATCCCCAGCTGGATATGATAGGCATCAAGGCAAGGGTGGATATTGTCAGCGAGATACGCAAACGTGTGGAGTTTAACAAGAAAAGGAAAGGTATTTATGAGATTACAAACAGGCCTTAGGTGCATTTTCTTATTGACTGTTCTCGTTACTGGAGTCATGACTGTGTCAGCACAAGGCGCATCTCAATCCAATCCGCTTGAATATGCGGCTATTGCTTCTGGAGAAACACTTATTGACAATCAGATAAAGAAGCAGTCAAAAGCCATGGCGGCCCTTGCTGTGGAGCAGGGAGCCATGACGGTGGCCAATACCAAGATGAAACAGTGGGAACAAAAATACAATTCCTATTTGAAGACAGCTTCCGGATATGCTTCCGCCATAAAAGCTGCCACCTCCCTTTATGCCGACGGGATGCAGACGCTCACGGCACTATGGGAAGTCCATACGGCATGTAGAATCAATCCCCAAGGAATTGCTGCTTCCCTGTCGATGAACAATCTCTATTTGGAGACGGTGACAGAGTTTATCCGTACTTACAGGGCATTGAAGAATGTAATTGCCAAGGGAGGGGAAGGCAATATGCTCAACGGTGCGGAGAGGACGCAGATGCTGTGGAATCTGACAAACAATTTAGAACGGTTGAACAGAAAACTCCGGCTGTTGTCAGTGAGTGTCACAATGCACTCCTTAGATGATGTGTGGAACAGGGCCATCACGGGTAAGATTAACAAGAGCAACAAGGTGCTGGCCAAGGAATCGTCCAAGCGGATGTGCAGGGCAATCAGCAATGTTGCCAAGTTTTATAGATACAGACAGACACATAAACCATGGGGACAATGAACAGCATCAGGCGGACAGCCATCAGCGTCATTTTAGGATTTTCCCTTTCCATAAGCCTGTTTGCACAGAATGGGCCGGATGGTGTCAGGGCCGGGATGTTTGCCACTTATGCCAAACAGGCAAAGAAAGCCTTAAAGGCGCAAGATGTTTTGTTGGCAGGAAACCTTACAGGACACAAATATTTGAAAGAGGAAGTGGCAGCGACAACGAACTTCCAACGTCAGTTCAACGATTACCTTAACAGCTTTGATGACATACTGACCGTGGCAGCCGACATATACGGCATTTACATGGAAGTGGATGAAGCAATGAAAAACGTGAAAGTTGTCAAGGGTATTGTCGTTCGGCAACCGGCTAATGTCCTGGCGGTTGCTCTCTCACAGTCAAAGAACAACATCTATACTGACATTATCGAGAACGGTCTGAAACTCGCAGCAGACATCGAGCAGATTCTGCCGCTGAAGAAAGACCAGGACAAGAATGCCAAGATGACCCAATATGAACGGCTCAAAGTTATGGACAACATCCGCCTGAACTTGCGTACGCTCAACAGGAAGCTCCGTACTCTAAGCCGTTTGATACATTACACAACAATCATGGATTCATGGTATGACCTGAAAGGAACCGGAAAGGAATACCAACCTCGCAAGATGGGATCTATAACAAAAGATTGCCTGAAGACTTGGATGAAACATGCCAAAGGCGTTAAATACTAAAAGCAATGGAAGAAAGTAAAGAAATACAGGGAACGTACAGTATTTTCAGGACGACCATATACGTATCACTCCTTTTGGAGTTCTTCATGTATGCCTTGGATCCGACCGCATTGAGCGGATTAGGCGGCATTGTAAACAGCTTTCATCACCGGCTCGGGGTACTGTCCATGTATCAGTTCCTGCCCTACTCGAAGATGGTTACGCTCATGCTGGTAATCATCACCTGTATAGGCACAAAGAACAAGAAACAGATAGAGTTCGATGCGCGCAAGATGGTATTCTACCCACTCGCCATCGGCTTTGGCTTAGTAGTGGCTTCTGTGCTTGTCTATAACAGTGACTGGCATGTCAGGTTATGGATCCTGAAAGCCAATGTGTGGGTTTATATGGCCGTGTCTGTCATAGGGACAATACTTGTCCATACTGCTCTTGACAATGTATCGAAATATTTCAAGGATGGCATGCTCAAAGACCGGTTCAACTTTGAAAACGAAAGTTTCGAGCAGACAACAGAGCTTGTCGAGAACAAGTATTCCGTCAATATCCCTATGCGCTACTACTACAAGGGCAAGTTCAGGAGGGGTTGGATCAATATTGTCAATCCCTTCCGAGGCACATGGGTTGTGGGCACGCCCGGTTCCGGAAAGACATTCTCTGTCATAGAGCCTTATATCCGTCAGCATTCGGCCAAGGGTTTTGCAATGGTTGTCTATGACTACAAGTTCCCGACGCTTGCAACCAAGCTCTATTATCATTATAGGAAAAATCAGGTGCAAGGTAACCTGCCAAAAGACTGTAACTTCAATATCATTAACTTTGTCAATATTGAGTACAGCGCACGCGTCAATCCTATCCAGCAGAAGTACATTGCAAATTTGGCTGCAGCACAGGAAACAGCGGAGACGCTTATTGAGTCCCTTCAAAAGGGACAGAAGACTTCCGGTGGCGGTTCAGACCAGTTCTTCCAGACATCTGCCACCAACTTCCTTGCAGCCTGTATCTTCTTTTTCGTCAACTATAACAAGAAGCCTTTTGACGAGAACGGCAATGAACTCTTCCCCGAATATGGTGAGGATAAGGAGACTCACCATAAGCGGTTGACAGGAAGAGTCTTCAATGATGCGAAACAGATTGGCAACAAGGAATACCAGGTGCAACCGGCCTACTGGAAAGGTCAATATTCGGACATGCCTCACGTACTCTCGTTCCTGAATCATTCCTATGATGAGATCTTTGAAGTCTTGAAGACCGATCCGGAAGTCTACCCGCTTTTGGGGCCTTTCATGACTGCTTTTGACAATGGAGCCATGGAGCAGTTAGAAGGTATGATAGGCACGTTGCGTGTGCAGACTTCACGCCTGGCCACCAAGGAATCCTATTGGGTTTTTAGTGGGGACGATTTTGACTTGAAGGTGTCGGATCCCCGACATCCAAGCTATCTGCTTATTGCCAATGACCCGGAGATGGAGAGCATCATCGGAGCGTTGAACGCCCTGATTCTGAACCGTCTTGTCACCCGTGTTAACAGCGGTATGGGAAAGAATGTCCCGGTAAGCATCATTGTCGATGAGCTGCCGACACTCTACTTTCATAAGATAGACCGTTTGATAGGTACAGCACGAAGCAACAAGGTTGCTGTGACATTAGGCTTTCAGGAACTGCCGCAGTTGGAAGCAGACTATGGAAAGGTGGGAAAGGATAAGATCATTACCACCGTAGGTAATGTCGTTTCCGGCTCTGCCCGTTCAAAAGAAACGCTTGATTGGCTGTCGGGCGACATCTTCGGAAAGGTCGTGCAACTCAAAAAAGGCATTACCATCGACAGGGACAGAACATCCATCAATCTCAATGAGAATATGGACAGCCTTGTTCCTGCTTCCAAAATCAGTGATATGGCTTCCGGATGGCTGTGTGGCCAGACTGCCCGGGATTTCGTCGTCACGAAGACTGGCAGACGGGACTCGATGGATATTCAGACTGCTGAAGAGTTCAGAACCACCAAGTTCTTTTGCAAAACATCTTTTGACATGGAACAGATTAAGGCAGAGGAGACCGACTACAGCAATTATCCTATTCCGAAGTTCTACCACTTCGACTCTGAAGACTCCAAGGAGCGTATTCTGTATGCCAACTTTGAGCGGATAGACCAAGAGGTAAAGAATATGATAAAGATTGTCCAAACAGAGTTCAAAAAGGAAGAAGGCACTCAAACAGCCCATAGGAAGAGCAACAGGAAGTCTTCCAAATAAACTCTTCCTTTGTTTTTATTACGTGAGAAAGGGTCACTTGAACCGTAAAGTTCAGATGACCCTTTATTTAATTTCTTATCTCCGGAAATGTCGGCGAGGTTTCTGTTCTTCTTCCTCCTCTTCTTCATCTTCCATGGATAACTTATAGTTCTCGATTTCCTGTTGGAGGTTGTTGGCGTGTTCCCGGAACATGAAGTTTTGGAACGGGGTATTTGATTCTTCCTCTCTTGACTTCACCAAGGCGTTGATATATTCGGCCTTGTCCTCCTTCAATACCTTATTGGGTACCAGGCCAAACTCATTCTGAAGATGATTCATGATCAACCTTGACATCCTGCCGTTGCCGTCTACCCATGGATGGATCGTGACGAGTTTCAGATGTGCGTCAAAGCTCAAACGGTATTGCTCATATACATCGGGGGTCTTTAATAGTTGTTCCCGTCTTTCGTTCATTTCCTTGCAGAAATCTTCTAACTTCTGTGGGACTTTCAGGTAACTCATATAAGACTTTCCCATAGTTCCTGCCGTAACGTTTACCCGACGTAAATCTCCCTTTGACGAGTCAAATACACCGCCAGGTGCATTGAATATCCCCCCGGTTCTTCTCATTACGATTGAAGACAGTTCCTTCAGCATATCGATGGAGAAAGGTGTGTGTGCCCTTGCCATTTCCATGCTTCTTTCGTAGGCAGCTTTCAGGTCGAGGTTCATGTTCTGCTCAATGATGCTTTTACCCTTGGCAGAAAGACCCTCGTCAAAGAGCAGCTGGTTCTCTACCTCGGTCATCGTCGAGCCTTCGATAGCCGTTGAATGGGTCACTATTGAGTAGAGATAGAATTTTTCATAGTCTATCTGTTCTTGGAAGCCCAATTCCTTGTGCTCTTCCAATATATCTAAAAATTCTTGTTTGTTCATAATTGCCTTATCTTTAGACAGCAAATATACTAATTTACGGTTGATTAAACAATTTTTTAAGGAGAAAAAGCCTGTACACCCATTTAAAGCACTTCGGAATGATATAGCTGCAACCACTCCGGTATCTCCCGAAGGACACGGGCTTCAGCCGACGCGGCGGAAGACGTATCTTTGAGATAGGTGATTTTCCGTGTACCATTGAAGTCATGTTCTTTAAACTTTATGACAAACATACCCTCCGGATCTCCGACTACCCACCAACCGGGATTAGTTGCTCTCTGTAATACGAAACGGTCAGCCGGAACAGGTCGTACTGCTTCCTCGCCAACAAGAACGGCATCAATGACTTGCGCTGAACCGATAAACTCCGTTGTCTGTGGCAAAGCTAACAGACGCTCTACGGCTTCATCACGGCTATTGCCGACAGATGCAGCCTGAATTTCATTACCATCAGACAATTTAATAATAAACTTGTACCTTTTCATTTTGTTTCCCCGTCACGCCGGTAGGTCAGCATTAGGTTTAATATTATTTGAAATAGAATT
>NZ_KV817507.1:21950-23257 GCF_001814685.1 Prevotella sp. HMSC077E09
TTCCTTATCCTCGCAGTTAGCCTCCAGCACCGCCTCATAGATTAAATCAAAGTTCTCGCAGCTTGTGCAATCGAAGTCGCCACCGTCCGAACTATCGAAGCCTTGATACTCTTCACCTTTATAAGTAAAGCTGTTATTTCCGTCTTCAACAACGTCTGTATCGCCTAACTCTTTTACATCTACTTCTATATCGTTATTTTCGATGTATTCAGTGATAGCCTCTTTTACTATGCTTTCATAGTCTTCTTTATCTATTAAATCGAAATCAATTACATCTTCGTGCGATTTTTTGTATTCGTCGTAGTCCTGCAAATTTTGGCATAACGTTCTGAAATCTTCGACAGACGCGTTTGAAAAGAGGTTGTTTAAGTCAGACTTAATGTCTTCAAGATAACTTTCGTACTCCACGTTTTCTTTGTCAAGCACAAAATCGAACACTCCATTTTCTACAGAAACTTTATAGTGAATTTGCCCGTCCGCATCTTCGTAACAAGTTAAGACATCTCCATTTTCAAGCCAATCTTCAAGGTCAGAACAAGAGTCTGTAACATCTTCAAAAGCCATTGCCTGCTCTCCATACCCAACCTCTTCTGTAGGGTCTGTCATTTTAATATTATAATACCTTTCAATTTTGGGAATTAACTCTTTGGAAATAAAAACTGACATATCAATTGACTTAACCGTGATGTCGAGGGCTGAATATTGTTATAACTTGTTTATAAATTCTTTATACTCTTGCTTTTGCTCTTTAGAGAGGTTAAAGCCAAAGTCGCTAAGGTTTTCATTATCGAACAACCACCTGAAAAAGCCAGGATCGTTCTCGCTTTCGCGCTCAACGTACCCTTTTAGGGTTGCAGGCTCTTCTCCACCATTGAATTTGTAACCGCTGAAAAGTTCAACTAAAACTTGTTTCTTGTTGTCTGCATTCTTAATCATATAAATTTGCCCGTCATGCCGATAGCGCAGCGTTAATGTTAAAGTATATATTAAAAATCTGTTACATCGGCATATCTAACATCTTCATAAGGTAGACTGTAACCCAAAGCACCACAATTTAACACAAGGTAATCAAAAGCCTCTTTATAGCTATCGAACTTAGCGTAATTTTCAAATAAGTGCATACTCGCCCTCTTAATTTGAGCTAAACTCTTAGCCTTAATAATAGAAGCTGCATCTACTTTATGAGAAGAATTCAGGTAAGAAGCGTAAAAATAAGCTTTCATGATTTTGAACAGTTGTTATGGTGTGTCTCACCTTTTTATAATTTATGAAATTTGTTATTTATTCTGGGCATCCCGATTCTCAAC
>NZ_KV817508.1:0-12336 GCF_001814685.1 Prevotella sp. HMSC077E09
AGTTTAATTTATAATAGTGTTGCGGAATTAAGGTCAACATCACATTTTGTCCCGTTGCTTCCAACGACATAGGCTTGCTGATATCAATGGATGTTTCGTCAACAAACAGATCTTTGAATACCGTTTTAAGGTATTTTCTGAAGTATTCGTCGGGAATTTCTCTGATTGTATTATAGGTTTCCAACTGTCCTTTAGCGTTGATTATCTGCATGTCAACCTGTTTCTTCTCGGCTTTGCTTTCAGTATAGAATGGCATCAAGTCTTCTACATTATATTTAGCCGTAGCCGGGAGATAGAGTTTTGTCAGTGGTCGAAGAATAGTTGTTTTTACTTCATCATTCTCAACCTTAGTACTTACTAAGCCTTCAAAATCATAAATGTCGTTATTTGTCAGGTCGACACCGGTGATTTGAGCAGGAAGTTTAGTGAAATCAAACGTTGGACCATACCCATTATTAGTGAGCTTCAACTCATGGAGGTTGGGAAATATGTCGAGTTCTGTCAGGTCTTTCAACTTCGTTCCACTCAAATCAAGTGATGTAGTATTATTGACAAGATCGTTAAGTGCTAACTGACCGTTTTCATTAAAGGTGTAACCCTTTGCTTTCAAGACGTTTACTAACTCTGCATTTTTCAATGCTTTTGAACTGTAAGAGGGTGCATCGTTCTTGTCACTGCAAGAGAACAAGGCCAATACACATAGTGCCACGAGGGACAATAAAATTGATTTCTTTTTCATGACTGTAATTATATTGGGTGCAAAGGTAGACCTTAAAAATAGATAAAACAATACCTATTTTTTAGGATTTTTTATAAAATAAAGTCCTGTTTGGCTATTCATTTCTGTAAACTTCCCCTCGTTTGAGTATAGGTTTTTCTATCGATTATATTTCTATACAGCCTTAAACAAATCGTATTTTCACTTTGTTTATTTCTGTTTTTTCATTATTTTTGCACAGAAGTAATCGTATTTTAAGCCATGGCAACAGGCTTTAAGAAGGAGAAGAACGTATGAAAGCATATCATTCTTTAGTCGTTTTTATGTTCATTGTGGCTTGTGCTGCATTGTCAAGCATGCACAGTTATCGCAGTGCCGAGCGTGAAATGGTGGCCGATATGAGTCAGGCGCTGATGCAGACTTTGGCAGAAAAGAGCGAAATGACAATCACCCCGGACACTATTCTGACCTATCGCAGTCATCTTCGGATAATGGCTTTGCGCGAAAAGTCTATTGTCTATTATGCAATGAATGGTGATGAAGGCATGTTGTCTACGCGTCCGATGCGTTGGAAAAACCAACATTCAACTGCTGACTTTCAAGCTTTTGCACATTGTTCTGTGGCTTCTGTTTTTGCATTCTCCGACCAACGGCTGCCTCTTTCGTTTTCGGCCATGGCCTTGTTGTGGGCAATATTCTCCATAGGTTACTTCAAACGTCATCGCAAGGGGATGATAGTCTTTGGTCATCTGATGTTTTCAGAAGCTGAAAACCGCTTCTATACGCTGAAGCATCAATCGGTGAAACTCACGCCCATGCAGCATGCGTTGCTCCTTATGTTCTTCCGAAATCCGCATCATCAGCTGTCGAAACAAGATATCTGTGATGCCCTTTGGCCGAAGAAACCCGATGCCAACGACACGCTTTATACGCTCATCAAGCGCATCAAACCCGTGCTTGAAGCCGAAGGACGACTGAAAATAACGTCTGAGCGCGGGCGTGATTATCGGCTCGAAGTGATAGAATAGGGGATGGCAATGTGATGCATCAGTATTCCTGAAACAGCTTTTGTCAGTTAAATGTTGGTTTCTTTTTAGTTGGCTTTGTGCTGCTTTGTTTTATTTTTGCGCTACAAGAGCATCGCAAAATGAAGAAACTATTGTTTTTTATCCTCCTGTTTATTATCGCTTGTTGCGTGGCCATGTTCCTCCTTCAGCCCGACCAGCGCGAACCACAGGAGCGTTTCAAGGAGGGAATGAACTTCGAACAGTTCAGCGTTTACACGGATTCCATTTTCGATTATCAGTTTGAATATCCCTCGTTTCTGCGCCGCGAGCATGTTGAGGGCTATGGATGTGGTCATGTACAGTTTGGTTTTCACAATGGTGTTAACATCGTTATGGAGTGTAAGGTGGTTCCCGAGAGCGTCTATGCCTATCGCCGTGGAAACTTCATGCAGCGTGGTCGGTTGGCTGATATGCCTGATTATGCCTACACATCTCACTATATACGCAGGCACAGACGTTGGTATGTGCTCACGTTGTATTATCCGATTAGCTATCAGAAAGCTGTGGGAAGAATATTATATAAGGTTGAAACATGGCAGGCTGTGGGAGCAGATTACAGTCTGTTGAAACGCAGATTTCGCTCAAAGTGCAAGTCGGAAGGAACCTCATCTCATAGGGAATAGCAGCAAGAAAAACAGATAAAAATTTACGGAAATTATGACATTGGATTTTAATTCTCATGGTTCTGTTTTTCGGGTAGATGCAAAAGAGAGGAGCCTTTCGTTCAGATAATCTTGCCATTTGCATCATCTTTCGTGCTGACTGCGGTCAAAAGGCATGATGAAATGACGCAAGTTGCAACGTCATTTGACGCATATTGCAGGCTGTTTTCATAGACTTTACACGGCGGTCTGCATGAAGATATGAAAAAAGGGAAAGCGTGTTGCCACTTTCCCTACGGCAAAGATAATCAATTTTTAAGGCAAATGCAAATGTGGTATGAAACAAATTTACAAAAATAAAGGTGCAGGAGGAGTGCTGATTTCCTGTTAATCTGCATGATATTCGGCATCTCAAATCATGTCAATCCGGCGTAAACGTATCTTCCCCTATTTGTGTTGGTTGATTGCATGAAGTTGGAGTAGGGGAGATAACCGTTGGTGTTGCAATGGATTTATTTTCATAAATAATCGCCTTTAATTTTGCTTTTTTCTTAAATTCTTGTAACTTTGCAACAGAATATGCCTGTCATGATTTTGTTTCTCGATGAATATGTAGGGAGATTTCTTTATGAATAAGGCTATTCAGTGTAATGCCTTGCTGTTTGTCGGCAGGCACATTCTCTCGGGGTTGACTGGATTTGACGGCGAGATGAAATGATACGTAAGCACGCGGAGCCTCGATTATTCGCTCCTTAATCTGAGTGGTCAAAAAATTAATTGGCGAAAATAATTACGCTCTCGCTGCCTAATCGAAGTATAGTAGATTACTGGCTTTATTGCGTCACAAGGTGATGCAACGAGACACTGCTCCAAGGATGTTGTTCCGAATCTAAGGGTCAGGCGGTGCAGGTAAATCGGAAATAGCGCTTGGATGCCTCGCTCCGGGTGTGAATTCTTTAGAGGATAAGGTCATAGTTGGTGGTCCAGGTCTTGCTATGACACGAAAATGAAGGCTGGAATAAACGTGTAGAAAGCGTATGGTTTCCTTGTGCGGACGTGGGTTCGAATCCCACCAGCTCCACTTTACGTACTCTGAACAAGAGAAAAACAAAAAATGATTAAATCAGATAATCGCCGTAACTTCAACGAGTTACGGCGATTATTCGTTTATATACTTCCCTGCTTGGGAGTACATACAGATACCGCCGAAACGCTCAAAATACTCCCAACTGGCTACAATATGGCTACAGAAGAAATCGACTTTGTAAAATTGTAGCCACTGATACCGTACAGAGTACACACAGATACCGCATACTTCATTGTTATTCAAAGAATTATGTCGAACTTTGCAGCTGTAAAAATAACGCGTAACTCACCCTTAAACGGGTCGAAAGCACGATTTACTTCTGCACTAAAAACTTGTAAGTATGAAGAGTATTTTCAGAACAAGCTTCTATCTGCGAAGCAATTATTTGAACAAAGAAGGAAAAGCATCGGTTATGATGCGTATCCATCTTAATGGAGAAAGAATGGCACTCGGCACAACAGGCGTTAGTGTTGATCCCGAAATGTGGGATAGCACACTGGGTAAAGTACGGGGACGAACCAAGGAGGCTTTGGCTACCAACGCACAACTGACGAGCATCAGCACAGACCTTCAGATGATATTCCAACGATTGGAGTTCTCAGAAGAACTCAGCCTTGAACGCATCAAATCGGAATATCTTGGTAAACGTGAGGATATGGAGACCGTTCTTTCATTGTTTACCAAATATAATAATGATATGTATGCACAGATTGGCTGTGGAGTTACCAAAGCCAATTATCGCAAGTTTGACATCTGCAAGCGTCACTTCGCCAAGTTCATTCAAGAGAAGTATGCACGCACAGACCTCAATATTATTGAACTAACCCCGATTGTCATTCACGATTTCGATGTCTATCTCAAGACGGTGGTTGGACAGAGCTTTAACACGGCCATCAAGACCTTAAAGACTTTCAAGACGGTTATCATATTTGGTCGAAAGGCTGGAGTGTTTAATCACGACCCATTCCTCAATATCCACTTCAAGACCAAAAGAGTTGATCGTGGCTTTTTGACAGACGAAGAAGTGGATACCATCATGCACAAGGAATTTGCAACGCAGCGATTGGTAAATGTTCGCGACATCTTCTTGTTCTCTTGCTTTACAGGACTTGCTTACGTTGATGTAGCCAACCTTACTCCTGACAATATCATAACGATGGACGGCAAGCAGTGGATCGTAACGGCACGTCAGAAAACTGATACGTTAAGCCATATCCTTCTTCTCGATATTCCTAAGATGATTATCAAGAAGTATGAGGGCAAAGCAAAGAATGGTAGATTGATACCCATTCTCAGCAACCAGCGTATGAACTCTTATTTGAAAGAGATAGCCGATGTTTGCGGTATCAACAAGAACCTGACCTTTCACATGGCCCGGCACACCTTTGCCACGATGATGCTCACCAAGGGTGTTCCAGTAGAATCAGTGTCCAAGATGTTAGGACACACAAGCATAACTACAACTCAGCTTTATGCCCGCATAACGAACAAGAAGATTGAGAATGATATGCTTGCCGTATCCAAGAAATTGGATAAGTTCGACTTCGCAAGTGCTCCGCCTGCAAAGGCGACCAAGCGACGTTATACCAAAAAGAGTGATACACCTATTATAATAACAAATCATTAAGACTTATGGCAACAACAAAGAAAGAGCTTTCTTACTTCCGTTTGAAGTTAGAAGCATATCTCGGAGAGCATTTTCCAGAGAGAGTGAATGACAATGCGTTTGTAACCGCTCGAGCAGACGAGGCTCTGACGGCTTACTGCGATGCCGTGGCGCAAGGTTTCTCCTACCCCGAAGCAGAGACGATGGCAAGCGAGGTGCTGTACCACAACCTGCATTTCTCAAAGTATGATACCCTTGTTTCCCTGCTGGAGCAGGAGTTTGAGAAGGAGCTGCCAAGTCCGCTTCCCGAAAGGTTAGCACTAATTTTACTGAACAACAAGGCTATTCAAGCGGTATTTGCCAGGTACGAACTTACGGACGACTTTGCGGCAGATACAGAATACGACAAACTGTACACCGAGCTGACCGGTACCATCGTGCTGCTCATCGAGGTCAATGGTCTACCAACGATAGGCGGTGAGAACATGACTTGATACTTCACCATCGGGGGCTTTTGTAGTGTCAAGAGCCAAGATAAACGCTCCACTCCACACGTCAAGAGTTTTGCAAACACTTGTCTTTGTGTAGTGTGCGCATCTTGTTATCGCTCTTGAAACTATTAAAAGTCCCGATTATGAATACAATCATCATGAATCAAGACGTTCACACACCCGCCTTCATCAAGGCAGACGCATCGAACAAAACCGATAATATCAAACAGCAGCCGACTTCTCCCAAGCAAGTCCGCCACTTCGGTTGGACACGCTTCATCGAACTCACCGTTCTGCTTTCCATCGTTATCGGTGCAGTTTACCTCATTTCGAAGATCGTTACGCCGCAAGTCGTAACCGCCGTTTCAGTTATTCTCGGTTTCCTGATACTACGCTTCATTGTCAGAGTTATTCTGCAAGTAACCTTTACAATCCTGCGTTGGCTGTTCTGGCTTGCCGTCATCGTGGCAATCCTGCTCTGTGTGCTCTAAGGCACAAGGAAAGATCTTCTTCGATTCATTCTTCTTTATGGGTGGTTATCTCGATTGAGGTAGCCACCTTTTTCATTTTCCATACCGGCGTTGCACTTTCGCTTCTAAATTCCATCTATTCCACTTTGATGTGCCATAAGTCGGTGCTGATTTCTTTTTATTCGCAAAGGTAGTAAGGGGCTACGGCTTGCACAAGGTCTGTGCCTTTGGTTTGCACGGAAAATCTCCACACCTACATTTCATTTCGGGTAGTATTTTCCTGCAAAACCTTGTGCCGGCTGCGCCCCCTACCTTCTTATTGCTACAAAAAGGAATCAGCATACTCCGATCTTTGGACGCATAAAAAAAATGTCATTATGGAACAGCAAAAAGTAAATATCACATCTTCGATGAAAGAAAAAGGATATAGCTCCTCCTCTCATTACCGCATAAGTTCGGTGGTTGATGAAAGTGAGCGTTTGGTGGCAACTAAGTTTGTGCAGTGGGACGTTGAGCCGTTGGACAGACTGAGTGGCAGTAAGGTGTATCTCCTACGTTTGAAACTCAATCGTGGGGAGCGAATGAGCCGTGAGGAAAAGAATTGGCTTGCCGAAGCGGTGAACACCAACACCTATTTCCGCACAGCCGTTCCCCTAATGGGTTATCGGTTTGACTTTATGGACGTATTGAAGAAGTATTTGGTCAATCAATACGGACATTGGTCAGAGTATTATGCACCCGACCGCACCAGCCTAAGAAGTTTCCTTTGCGGACAGATAAACCAAATTGTAGAAATCCCTAAATACTAAGCGATATGAAAGGAACAGAACATTTTACGAGAGCAATAGCCGAGTATCTCAATCAGCGTGCAGCGACAGACCCTTTGTTTGCTCCCAACTTGATGAAGCCTAACAAGAGCATCGAGGAGTGTGTAACCTACATCTTGAACCAAGTGCAGGCGAGTGGCTGCAATGGATTTGAGGACGATGAAATCTACTCAATGGGAGTCCACTACTATGACGAGGACGAAATCGAGGTGGGTAAGGCTATCACTTGCAGAGTGGCAGTAAACCATATTGTGGAACTCACGGAGGAGGAGAAAGCCGAAGCACGGCAGGAAGCCATCAAGCAGTACCAACGCGAGGAACTTGCCAAGATACAGAGCCGTAACGCAAGACCACAAAAGAGAGAAACGGCAGAGGTTGCACAACCTTCATTGTTTGACTTCTAAAAAGCAAAGACTATGGAACGATACGATTTAAGCGAAGCACGCATCTATGTAGGCACTTACGCCAAGTACAACGAAGGCTCACTAAGAGGTAAGTGGATAGACCTTTCAGAGTGTTACGACCAAGACGAGTTTATGGAAGTATGCCACGAACTCCACCAAGACGAGGAAGAACCCGAATTGATGTTCCAAGATTGGGGGAACATACCCGAAGAACTCATTGACGAGGGGCATTTGGATAGCAACTTCTTTGAACTGAGGGACGAGTTGGAGAATTTGGACGGTATGAATGTGAGTGCCTTTTGGATATGGGTAGAGAATACCGGCAAGGATTTAACCGAGTCCGTCTATTACCTAATGAGACAATTCAATTCCGCTTTTGTAGGCAGATATGTGAACAAAGAAGAGTTTGCAAGGGAAATAGTAAGTATGGAACACGAACTATCCGAGTTTGCAGAACGATATTTCGATTATGACAAATATGCGGACGAACTCTTTGACGAGGGGTATTGGTTTGAGAGTGGATATGTATTCCGTGACGAGTAAAACAAGGAGGACAGAAAATGAAACCAAGAAATAAATTTCAGAAGCAAGTGGCGGAGTTGGCTATCCAACTCCCCACCATTACCGACAAGCAAAGTCAGTGGGCATATACGCACCTTTTTGAGCATATTGCCAAGCGCAACACGAAAGGCGAACACACTTGTTTGGAGTGTGGACACCAATGGACGGACACACGGCATAAAGGCAAGACCACCATTTGCCCCCATTGCGGAACGAAACTCACCATACATACAGAACGTCAGAGGGTATCTAGAGATATTGCATACTATTGCGTACTTACCACCTTCAAAGGCTACCAAGTGATACGTTACTTCTATATGGAGGTGTACCGCAAGCAAGGGCAACCGATAAGACGATTTTGTTCTGAGGTGGTTGAGCGTTGGATGGCACCCAACGGCAAAAGCGCAGTATTGGCACGACTTCGCCCGATGAGTTGTTGGTATGATACGTGGCAGTTTGGCAGTAAGTTGGAAATCCGTCCCGACAAACTATTGTACGACATACTCCCACACGGCATTTACCCACGTTATGGAGTGATGAAAGACATTAGGCGCAACGGATTTAAGGGAGCGTTCCACGACCTTACCCCCTTTGAGTTGTTCCATTCCATTCTTACGGACAACAAGGCGGAAACCTTATTGAAGTCTGGACAAATCTCCCTACTTCGCCACTTCATTAGGGACAGATATGCCAAGATTGACAAGTATTGGGCATCTATCCGTATCTGTTTGCGCAACAGCTACCAAGTGGAGGACGGCAATTTGTGGTGCGATATGGTTGATACGCTTGCGACACTCAACAAGGACATACGCAGTCCGAAGTACGTTTGCCCCACCGACCTAAGAGCAGCACACGACCATTACCAAGCCAAGCGCAGAGCGATGAAAGAACGTGAGAACATTATCAAGAAGCGTAAGGAAGCAATGGAAGCCGAACAAGAGTACAAGCAACTCAAAGCAAAATTCTTTGGCATAGAGTTTACGGACGGCATTATCCGCATCCACGTTTTGGAGAGTGTGCAGGAGCATTTGGAGGAAGGCACAGCAATGCACCATTGCGTATATGATGCACGCTATTACAGCAAACCGCAGTCGCTTATCTTTTCTGCCACAAAGGACGGAGAGCGCATCGAGACCATCGAGGTATCATTGGAAACTATGAAAGTGGTGCAAAGTCGTGGCGTGTGCAACAAGAACACCGAGTACCACGAGCAGATACTCGCCTTGATGCAGAAGAATATGAGAACGATAGCGCAGAGAGCAACCGCATAACACAATCCATAAAACAAAGCAATATGAAAGTACAGATAGAAGGCATTATTCGCAGTTGGGCAGACGAAATCCCCAACATCATCGTGAGAGTAATCAATGCCATAAGCATAGCTGAGAACAAGGAGGAGTTGCAGACCGCACTCCTCCAAATCTCCCAAGAAACGGAACTTGACAAGTTTTTTGTCTATGGTTACGGTGCACATCATTTTTGGCTAACCCACCGTTGGCTATCGAATGGCGAGCCAATGGAACACAGATTACTAATCGCTGAATTTTGAAAATATGGAAAGGAAAGTTTATAGAGTACGCACGCAATACGTTTTTGAAGGAGTATTTGAGGTAGCAGCCACAGACCGAGAAGAAGCCGAGCGGAAAATCCTTGAAGATTGTGGAATGGTGATGGGCAGAGGAATACACAGCACACTGCCCGATGAACAAATCAATTGGGCTTTTAATACCCACCCCGAAGAGCGGATAATTGAAACAACTGAAAAGCCCTAACATAATGAGCCACGCAACCTCAAAATTGCGTGGCTTCTTTTCTTTTTCTTTGAACGAGCAGGCGACCAAAGAAAAGAAGCAAAAGAAAGTCGCAGGATTATAGATGTTTTCTATAATGTATAGACTTGTTCCCATGGATAATCAGAATTTGAAAAGTGACCATAACGAGATGTAGGTAAAAATGAAAACTGTCTTAATCCTAAACGCTCTATTATAGCTTCTGGTCTAAAGTCAAATCTCTCATTTATTAGCTGAGTCAGCATTTTATGATTATCTCTTTTCTCAGTTACAACTTGCAACATAATTGGCCTTTCTTCACCAAAAGCGTACGCTACTGAAATTGTACATTCATTTGCAAATCCGTTAGCAACAATGTTTTTGGCAACAAAACGTGCCATATATGCAGCTGTTCGATCCATCTTAGTTGGGTCTTTGCCAGAAAAGGCTCCTCCGCCATGAGGAGCTATTCCTCCATAAGTATCGACTATGATTTTTCGTCCAGTTAGTCCGGTATCATTCAAAAAGCCACCTTGTAGAAAATTTGAGTTTTGATTTATATTAAATTCTGTTTCAGATGGGTCAATAAATTTACTCAAAACATTGTCCACAATATCATTTTCCATAAAACATTTATCGACTTTACCCTTATGTTGAATATTAACTGATAATTTTTCTAGCCTATTATCATTTACTATTATTTGAATTTTTCCATCAGGTAATAGATAGTCGGAATTAAGTCTATACTTATCAATTTCTTTTGCTATTAAACTTGATAAATATACACCATAAGGTAAATAGTTATATTTATTATTGACGGCATATCCATACATAATACCTTGGTCACCAGCACCATCTTTAATGAGGCCCATTTTAAGTTGACTTGATTGGCATCTTAATAAATTTTGAACGGAAAGGAATTCTTCATATCCAATAGAGTGATACAGATCATTTACAATTTTCACTACATCTAATTCTAAATCTTCAATTCCGTCAATCTCTCCACCTACAACAACATTATGACCAGTACCAAGGCATTCTATTGCAGTGTGAGCATATTTGTTTAATTTAAGGCATTCATCTAATAACGCATCGCTTATTTGATCACAAATCTTATCAGGATGGCCTTGCAAGACGTTTTCTACAGTATATTTCATTATGATATGTTGTAATTTCTTTTTATTTCTGCCCAATCATTTGTCAATTTTTCGTTCATCTCCTTATACTTTAAGTTACTGATTGATGATTTATTATAGGCTAAAGCTGATTCATACTCAAGAACCATATAGAATGCCTGCTGAAGTGTTTCCTTTTTGGATAACTTTTTTGAAAAAATAGATTTAAATCTTTCAAATAGTGAGCGTAGTTTAAAATAAAAGCTAACATGATATGCTAAGTCCATTAAAAAGAAGAATGAAAGAAAAAGTTGTAATATAGGTATTGTCACATCTAAATTCTTGATTCCATAATATGTAAAGAAAATAAGAATCAATGCGATTATTACGTTTTTAAAAAATTTTCTTGATAGTGTAGCCTTAACTAGGCTAAAAGTGAAAAAACAATTTTCAAAACAGTTTACTAACATTTTATATGTTCCAACTTTAATGGAATCATTATCATAGTAATTAGTAACTGGCTGATCTAAAAACTTAGTTCCTAAAGAATTATCAATAAACCCTTTTCTTCTACTGCTTGCAGTCATTGGCTGCATTAAAATCTCTACAATTATATAAAGCAGTGCGTATCCTATTATAGATATATAATTGATTATTGATAATATGTTTATACATCTTACAACAAACTCATTATTTTGTTTTTGTAATAGTACTGTTAAAAAAGGACATAGAAGAAGACTCCATAAAAATCCATTTTCAACAAATCTCCATTTTTCTAAGCATTTGTAACTAATTTCATAGGGTAATATTCTTTCCATGAGGTTTTCTTGCAAAGGTATAGTTTTTTTATGAAAAAGTGTCCATTTTCCCTTCTTTTTCAACTTCAATCTTAAAGATTGAAAAATAGGAAATATTCTACTTGTCTCCGCTTAACTAGCACTTTCAAGACTTTACCTCTGTATTTGCAAAAGGTCAGAAGTTCTTTGTAGATATTTCTATCTCCAGCTTCAATCTTTCGTAGCAGCTGACTTTTTGGATGTTTTCCATAACCTAAAATTCGTCCTACACCAACATTATATGACAGCACGGCAAGTAGCAAAGCATCTTTTCCGTACTTCTTGAATATCTCAAAGCATTTCCAAAGGTCTGCCCGAAGTAGGGAGTCCGCTTGCCATTCTGACATATTGGAAGAAAATTGTTCACCGGGCAATAGTCGATGCCCATATCCGACATATGGGTAATCCTTCTTGTCGTGCATTCCCTCAAAATACTTGATGCAGACCACCGCCCGCTCAAAGGGCGGGAGATCAGCGAGCCGCCTCCGCCTACTTTGAGCTGACAATGGTTGGAAACACATTAAAAGCAAACAAAATAATATGATTGTCTTGGCTAAATTCATTGTCGTATCGGTACTTTTACTATCACTTTGGGCGTGTCCTCATTCTTCTCGTTGTTGAAGTTGAATGATAGCTTGACGGTCTGTCCGAAGTTGTCCTCCACATACACATCAATGGTTTGTCGGTCTGTGGAAGCGGAGGTGTAGTAAAGTCGGAACACATCTTTTGTAAGCGGATAGCGGTCGTTGGGCTTGAAGACTGCTCCATTGTCCATTCTTAGCG
>NZ_KV817509.1:0-32781 GCF_001814685.1 Prevotella sp. HMSC077E09
GACTGTCGCATTTACTAATTTAAACTGCATCTCATGACGCAACCAAATAGAAATGAAAGTCTGCTTTTTGCGCCTGTGCGAAGTCATTTTATGGTTTCGAGGTCGCCACTTCAGTCTTTTTGCGATGTAACTTGACGCTAATCACATCGCTATCTGCCTTAGATTGCACAACGAAATGAAGCAAATGACAGCCTCATTTGACGCAAATCGCATGGCTTTTCAGCGTAATTTCACCTCATCATTTGCCTTAAATTCCATAATGATTTGATTGTCAGAACATTGCAAGATGCCCAAAAACAGCGCTTATCTGGAGCGAGGATAACTCTCATTTTGAATTTGCAAATCCTGCGAGGGCATTTGTAAAGTTACTTGAAAAGATTTAACCTATTTTCCGCTTACACGGATAATTGCCCGACAGACAAGTGCTTTGACCATGCAAATCAGGGCAAAAGGAGAAATCGAGACGGGCAGGAAAAAATGTGTATCCACTCAAGCAACGACTTCAAAGCGATGCATGGCACGCCCCTTTCATTCGTTGATGAGCAGATACACGGTCTGCATTTCGCTCCCATCAGCAGGGTTATCCGTTCTTCAGAAAGCCTCGTCTGCCCGCTAAAGAACTGAAAAGACGCCCCAAGAGCAGCGATCAGTGGTTAATTCAGCATGCAGATTTATAGCGGATATTCGTCAAATGCGTAGAGAACTGTAGAGAGATAGCGCTCTCCGGTATCGGGGAAAAGCGTCACAATTCGCTTGCCCTTATTCTCCGGTCTGCGTGCAATCTCGGTGGCTGCAAAGGCAGCTGCGCCCGAAGAAATGCCCACTAAGAGACCTTCCTGCTGTGCCAATTGACGGCCTGTAAGGATAGCTTGGTCGTTCTCTACCTTGAAAACCTCGTCAATATAGATGCTGTCATAGGTCTCAGGCACAAAGCCTGCGCCGATACCTTGTATCTTGTGAGGGCCGCTCTTGCCACCGCTCAGCACTGGAGAATCGGCAGGTTCGACAGCAACTACATGTATGTCGGGGTTCTGTTCCTTAAGATATTTGCCTATGCCTGCTACCGTTCCACCTGTTCCAACGCCTGCAACGAAGATATCTACTCTACTGTCGGTATCCTGCCAAATCTCAGGGCCTGTGGTCTGATAATGCATGTGTGGGTTGGCTTGATTAGTGAACTGACCGAGGATGATGCTGCCCTCAATGCTGTCACGCAACTGTTCTGCTGCCTTGATAGCCCCTTTCATGCCCTCTTTTCCATCGGTAAGTTTCACCTGTGCACCATAGGCTTTCACGAGACTTCGACGCTCAATGCTCATCGTTTCGGGCATCGTGAGGATGAGTCGGTAGCCTTTCACAGCTGCCACCAAAGCCAACCCGACACCCGTGTTGCCACTTGTCGGCTCGATAATCGTGGCACCCGGTTTCAGTTTTCCGGCCTTTTCAGCCTCTTCAATCATAGCCCATGCGATGCGATCTTTCACACTTCCGCCCGGATTGAAATACTCAATCTTGGCTATGACGGGTGTTTCTACACCGCGAAACTTGGAATATTTGCTAAGCTCCACTAAGGGAGTGTGACCGATAAGATCGGTAATTTGTCTGTAAATCTTTGTCATATGCTTTGTTTTTATTCATTATCTTGCTGCAAAGGTAAGGCTTAATCATGAATTGGGGTATCACATATTCGGGGCATATTGCATACCACAAATATGGTATTTGCTATGATTTCACGGCGACATCTCGCTTCGACTTACTCTTGATGACGAACCAAACACCTGTGAAAACCAATAGAACTGCGAGCCCCTGAAGCCATGTAAAGACACCTATTCCGGTAGCAATGCTGACTGAAACTGCCACGATGGGTTGCACATAATTATAGATGCTGACCACTGTCGGGCGCAGATAATGCTGGCCAACCATCGTGAGAATATAACTTAAATAGGTGCCGAAAAAGACGACAAAGCCTGCTTCCCACCAACTCTTCAAAGGCACTTCGCACCACTGAATGGCAGCAACATGAGTGAAAGAAAACGGCCAGATGAGAAGTGTTGCCCATAGAAACATCCATTTGTTGACCGTGAAAACCGAGTAACGCTTAATGAGTTTGTTGAATAAAGAAAGGTAAAGCGCAAACGAAAGTTGGGCACCTATGCACATCAGGTCACCGCGGATGTCACCCACTTTGTCGCTGACTGCGGCCGCACTTGTCAGTACTAAAATCACAGCTCCACAGAAACCAACGAACACTCCGAGGGCTTTCTGAAATGTGATAGGCTCTTTCAATATCAGGAAAGCAAGCACCATGGCGAAGATGGGCATGGAGGTGGTGACGATACTTGAATTGACTGGCGAGGTAATACTCAATCCTATGGTATATAAACATTGGTTACAAGCCAAACCAAACACGGCAGCTCCGGCGAAAAGCAGCTTGTCGTGAAGAGGCACTTTCTCCTTTTTCGTGAACAAAGCTGTCAGCCAAAAGAGTATGGCTCCGCCCATTACACGCATTGAAACCATGCTGATACCATCGAAACCGTGGGTCATTGCGTCCTTCCCCAATGGCGCCATGAGTCCCCAAAAGACTTCGGCCATCAGCATACTCAAATGGGATTGGAGTGGAATATTATGTTTGAAATTCATTTTGTAAATACAGTTCTTGCGTGCAAAAGTATAAAAAAATGCGCTCACTACGCCTTTCATACCGTTTTATTTACTATATTTGCGGTATAGATAGCATACGATATGAAATACGCAGACTATATCGAACAGATTGAAATCGAGTCGCTTTGGAGTGGCACGAAACATATCTTGTGGAATCTCGACCGCAAAGTGAACATCTTGAGCGGTATCAACGGCGTCGGCAAAAGCACAATATTGTCGAAGGTTATCCGTGGACTTTCACAGGGAGGAGAGTTCCCAAGCCACTTGTTGAAAGGTGTGCATTTGAAGGTTCAACCGTCAGATGCCAAGTGGATTCGCTATGATGTAATCCGCTCCTTCGACCGACCTATGGTCAGCAGTGACTCACTTTCACAGATAGAAAACCTGAACACAGAACTTGATTGGCAACTCTTTCTGCTGCAACGCAAGTATCTTGACTATCAGGTTAATGTCGGCAACCGTATCATTGAAGTGCTTCAGAGCGGCGCAGAAGACGCTGCTCAGCAGGCACAAAGCATCTCGGATGCCAAGAAAATGTTTCAAGATATCATCGATGATCTGTTTAAAGAGACCGGCAAACAAATCATCCGAAGTGAAAACGAAATACGTTTCTCACAGCTTGGAGAGGTGTTGAGACCTTATCAACTGTCGAGTGGTGAGAAACAAATGCTGGCTATTCTGCTGACAGTTTTAGTGGAAGACCGCAAGCCTTACGTGCTTTTCATGGACGAACCCGAGGTAAGTCTGCATTTCGAATGGCAGAAACGACTCATCGAACTCATTCTGAAACTCAACCCAAATGTGCAGCTTATCGTGGCAACACATAGTCCGGCAGTCATTATGAACGGCTGGATGGACCATGTAACAGAGGTGACCGACATCACCTTATAAATGAAATCAGCAGACAATGGGACGCAGACTGAGAGACAATATCACTTCGCATTACTTTGAAGCAGCCAATCGTTTGGCTTCAAAACGTGCGCGCCGAAAGGTCATTGCCTATGTGGAGAGTTACGATGATGTCTTCTTTTGGCGTACAATTCTAAGTCGTTTTGAAACGCAAGACCGCTATTTTGAGGTCATGCTTCCTACGAGAATGTCACATTTAGAGCGTGGAAAAAAGGCGGCTATCAATAGTCTTCTCAATGGCGTTGGACAGGACATGATCGCTTGTGTGGATGCCGATTACGACTATTTAATGCAGGGTGCGTCGCCCAATTCACGCATGTTGCTTGAAAATCCCTATGTCTTTCACACCTTTGCCTATTCAATTGAGAACCTGCAATGCTATGCTTCAACACTTCATGACGTTGCAGTGGCAGTGACATTGAACGATCACCAAATCTTCGATTTCAATGATTTCATGCGGCAATATTCCGAGGCTATCTATCCCCTTTACGTGTGGAATATCTGGTATTATCGGTCAACACACTACGGCGAATTCACCATAACAGACTTCAATCACATTATTGATGTGGGCGACATCAATATCGATTACCCCGAGATTGCACTCGAACGACTTCGCAAGAAGGTTGGAAGGGCGGTTGAAAAACTGCGCCAACGCAACCCCGATGCACGCGAAAGCTATCAACAAGTGAAAGAAGACATGAAGCGATTAGGCGTCAATGCCCACAACACCTATTTATACATACAAGGTCATCACCTTTTCGATCACGTAACATTGCCGTTGCTTGAGCGTGTATGTAATCGGCTTATGCGTGAGCGCGAGCGTGAAATCAGCAGGCTATCTCTGCATAATGTGCAGTATCAGACCGAGATATCGTCTTACAGGAACAGTGTTGGTGATGCTCAAAAGATGCTTAAAAAGAACATGGGATACCTGCTTTCACCACAGTATGAGCAAATACTTGATGCACTGAAAGCCGCATGGGAGTCAAAAGAAGCGGTTTCGTCAGCGTCTCAACAGGAACAAAATAAAACATTGAACAATGAAAATCATCAAAACAGGGAAGCCACTTTCAGAGCGCGAAAGTGAGTCTTTGAATATCTATCTCAATGAAATTGGAAAGGAAACCATTCTTTCTGATGACGAAGAAAAGCAGTTGTCAAAGCAAATTATGGCTGGCGGAGCAGCTGCAGAGCGAGCCATCGGCAAACTCACTTCAGCCAATCTGCGCTTCGTAGTGTCTATAGCCAAGCAATATGTTGACCGAGGTGTGGCCATTCTTGACCTCATCAGCGAAGGCAACATCGGCCTGATGAAGGCAGCAAGAAGCTTTGACGGCAGCCGCGGACTGCGCTTTGTAGGCTATGCCGAGCCTTTTGTTCGCAAGGCAGTTGAGGCAGCTGTCAACGAACAGAGTGGCATTTTCCGTCTCCCCAAGCATGAACACAGCGCAGAAGAAAAAGCTAACAGCCGTGCTTTTTCTGTTGATGCACCGCTCCAAAACGGTAAGAATGTCAACCTACTCAGCATACTTTCCGACCCTACAGCAGCGCGACCAGACCAAGAAGCCCTTGAAACTTCGGTCAAAGAAGAACTTCGTGAGGCCATGAACATACTTGACAACCGCGAAAGAAACGTAGTAGAAGCCTTCTATGGCATAGGACAACCCCACCTCACTTTTGCTGAAATCGGTGAAAAGATGGGGCTGAAACGTGAGCGAGTACGCCAGATTCGCAACAAGGCGGTGCGCAAATTAAATCGCAACACCACTTCCGACATGCTCAAAGCCTACCTTGAATAGGCCATACCTACTGCCTTCAGATCTTTTCGTATGACGTCGCATCTTGACACATAATCGGCAACTTGCGATGGATTTTTGCGGATATAGCCCAGCAATTCGTCGTAAGCTTGCTCACAAGCCACATCATTTTTGACGGCTTTATAGTGTTCTTCTTCATCATAAAGCCACCAAAGTCCATTGCTTGTTATACTGTTCTGCACAAAAGCTCGGGCGTAAAGAGCCTCTTGACGCAAGCTCTTCTCCTGTTTGGCTACGTCAAGATAGAGCATCGCTTGCTGGGCAAAGTTCTTCTCCCAGAAGCGAGTACTGTCGCCAAAGAGCTTGTCGTAATGCGTAAGATACCAGCAATCGCCGTAGCATGAAGCCTGATAATAGCGCACAGCAAGCTGCATAGCCAATTCAGGACGCGTGGCATTATTAGCCAGTTTGTAGCGTTGTTCAAGGCTGTTCATTTCTTCACAGAATGCAATCTTCTGGTTATGCTTCAATGGAATGTCCTCAAGTGAAGGAACACCATAGTCATCTAATTCGTCATTAACGCGCTGACGAACCAACCAACGCGGCTTTTTATAGTCGCGACGTACCATATATACAGACATTCCAAGACTGTTTACATAGGCCAACGGCACTTTTTTCAGTACGGGTAATGCCTCCGCAAATCGACCTTCGGCAATGAGTTTGGTAGCCAAGAGATCGTTGAAATAATCGGCATCACGAAAGGTGTTCTTCGTCAATATATACTGTTCCAAGGCATCATCATACTGCTTTTTATGGATGAAAGCCATGTAATCACGCAGTTGATCGGCTGTCATAGAGTCTAAATCACAGAAGTATTCCTCGTAACTTGAATATCTTGCATGCCCCGGATCATATTTGAATTCGCCTTCATCCTCAGGAGAATCCGCTCTTTCAAGCATACCCCTACCTGCCACAGCCATATTAATATTGTGGCGCTTTGCATAATATTCTATGATGTTCTGTGACATGATGCGGTCTAAAACACGTCCGTAATAATTCAGTTCAAATGCTTTTTGGTCGCGTTTTCCGTCCAAGAAGCGCAGCTCCTTCACTATAAAACCGGCATCAAAAGAATGCCCTTCGCGCATCAAAGCTGTCACGGCAAGCAGATGAATGGCGCGGGCATTGTCGCGTTCAAGCAGTGTTCCGCTCATCGTCATAGCCAAATGGCTCTTCTCTTCGGCCTTCTTCGTGTCGCCAAGCGTATAGCTTATCATCGCCGAAGCAGCCTTCCAGAGTGCCGGTTCACGGCTCTTTCCGTCGCGAACTACACGTTCTGCAAATGCCATGAAAGCCTTAGCTTCTGACTTAAACCCGTCATCTTCTGTATCCGTATAGTCCTCCATCCACTCGCAATCCACGTTTTCCTGCACATTATTTACAAAGTTCTGAACAAGCCAACGCAAGGCAGGCGAATTGGCATTTCCATTGTAGAAAGCTTGTATTCCGTCTAAATGTTGGAAGTTACGGGCAGCCCATTGAATGCTGGCAACATCTCCCTGACTCACATAAATGGCCAAAGCCTCCTCCCGTTTTCCACTGTTCAGCAGTGCATAGGCATAGATGTTGCGGCACATTTCTTTATATATACCGACAGGAAGTCGGCTTGCCCGCGTTGTCCAAGCCAGCAGAATGCCTTTCACATTGTTGTCAAGCAGGTAGCTACGCATCAGCAACAACGTGTATTGTTGCGTCAGACGACTTCCCTTATAGGCCAAGGCTGCAGCACGCATACGCATGATCTGCGCCTTATGAAGAGCGAGTTCTTCCTTCGACGGATAGTCCCACGACTCCTTTCTGCGCTCACAAATGTGCTGATATTTGGCGATATGGCGTACATAAGTCAGCATTTCTGCATCCTTTTTCAGCTTTGCAGCCTCAATGAGCAGCTTGCAGTCATCATCGAAAAAGCCCTCTTTCAAACCCGTATAAGACTTCCAATAGGCGGTCAATGGCGTGATGAAGTCGGGTGAAGCAAGTGGAGAATTGCTTTCACCAACAACATTCATCATGTAATAATTATGTACCCTTGGAAACGGGCCACAGGCATTTGAGCCCAAAGGAAGCATCATCAGAAGACTAATGAGCACGATAGATTTCTTCATAATCTTGGGATTTATAATTTGCAATATGGGATGGACTGAGATCAAAGATAATGGTTTCAGCCTTCAATTCCGGGCGTATATTCTCTATGGTTTGCTTCACATGAAGCACTTCCTCCACGCTGACTTTACGCACAATGATACTGTCGCCCGGCAGCACCGGCAAGTCATTGTCGGCATGAAGCACACCTTTATAACGGCCATGACGAAACAGAAGACGGTAGGAAAAGAGTGGATAGGCAGGCGAAAGTGGCAGGGAATAGTTCTTGAGATACTTCAAATAAGGCATCACATCCTTGATATCGAGGATAGGATGAGTGCAATGTATGTCGGTGAAATCACCTGTATTGTACATCATCAGCACGCCTTTGTCAACGGGAGGAACATGTTGTGAAAGCTGATGCAGACGGATTGTGGTCGACAAAGCAATGTGTTTCTCTGCAGCAAGATGGTGGAGTTGTGTCAGGAAAGCATAGTAATTACGGCGCGTGGAGAGGGTCCAATCACAGTCAATCTGCAGTTCCTTTATGTTGCGAATATTATTAGTTTCACTTATTTGGAATACTCTTCGTAACACTTTTTGAGCCAAATCAGCCGTATTATCCATAGTTTTCATGACATCATTGACAATGAAAACAACAGGCACTACCTCTATTTTATCCGGCATTTCAGCTGCGAATTGTAGCGTTGCATTAGGAACTACAGTGTGTTCGCCATTCATAATAACGTCAAAGTAACGTAAGTAGAGCTTGTCTAATGTTTTGACTTGCTGCATAACGCGTGGCTCATTGCGCCACTCCGTGCTCCAATAATAGGCACTTTTAAGCATATGTTGCGGTTTCTTTTGCTGCTGACAGCTTACCGACAACAAAAGAAATGACAGACAAAACAACTTGCTCTTCAGCTTCATAAGCAATAGATTTACGAATACAAAAATAAAGATTTTTCATGAAAATCCATGCCGTTAAGATGTTAAATCATTCAACTTGTTTTGCAATACGCAACAAATGGGGTCGCAATATGCGTCAGATTACACCGCAAAGTGACTCAAATCACACGCTAAAGTGACGCAGATTATGCGGTCATTTGATGCAAGTTAAAATGTCATTCATAAGTTGTTGGAAATCAGAACCGTAGAAACAAGGAAAACAAATGAAATCAATAAAGTTGAACGCACTGGCATATTGAAATGGAACGACAGCCTAAACACTTTGCAAGACGATAGTATGTAAATAATTTTATGAATAAGATTGCTGCTTGGAATGACAGGTTTTCAGAGGCAAAGAGAAGCTTCTCATTCGGCATTTTGCAATATCTTTATGACTGTAACTTACAAATTCATTCCATCTTCAGACAGATTTTTTCTCCCAAAATAAAAGGCCACAGCATCCTTGCCGTGGCCTTTCACCTTATTATATATATGCCGAAGCATAACTATCAGTCCTACTTTCTGAACTTCTCTGCCTGTTCTTGAATGAGCGCTGCATCGTTAAAATAGTCTATCCGCATTGCCTTACGCACCTCATCCATGGTCTGTGCAGCTGTTTCCCGTGCCACTTCACTACCTTTTTTGAGGAGATTGAAGATTTCGGGGATATCCTGTTCAAACGTATGACGACGCTCACGGATAGGCTCCAACATGCGATTGATGACATTATTCAGAAGTTTCTTACACTTCATGTCGCCAATTCCGCCATGCGTATAGGCAGCTTTCAGCTCGTCAAGGTTCTTGAATTCCGGCCAGAAATCAGCAAAGTCCTGATCTGTAGAGAAAGCATCGAGATAAGTAAACACGGCATTTCCCTCTACATGTCCAGGGTCATTGAGGTTGATATGCGTAGGATCGGTGTACATACTCTTTACCTTTGTCCACACAGTATCGGCGTCATCACTCAGATAGATGCAGTTACCCAGACTCTTACTCATCTTCTCTTTACCGTCAGTTCCCGGCAAACGACGTGCCGTTGCGTTCTCCGGCAGCATGATATTCGGTTCTACCAATACCTCACTATACACTTGATTGAAGCGGCGGACAAGTTCGCGTGTGAGTTCAATCATAGGCTCCTGGTCTTCGCCTGCAGGGATAGTGGTAGCCTTGAAAGCTGCAATATCGGCGGCTTGTGACACAGGATAGCAGAAGAAACCCATGGGGATATTGGCTTCGAAGTTACGCATTTTGATCTCAGTCTTTACCGTTGGGTTGCGTTGTACACGGGAAACGGAGACAAGATTCATCAAGTAAGTCGTCAACTCGGCCAGTTCCGGTATCTGACTCTGTATATAAAGCGTGCAAAGTTGAGGGTCGAGACCGGCTGAAAGATAGTCAAGAGCCACTTCAATCATGTTCTGTCGTATCTTTTCCGGATTGTCGGCATTGTCTGTCAAGGCCTGAACATCGGCCATAAAGACAAACATTCTGTCGTAATCTCCCTCATTTTGCAACTGCACACGACGTCGAAGACTGCCCACATAGTGCCCTAAATGGAGCTTACCTGTTGGGCGGTCGCCTGTTAATATGATTTTTCCCATGATTAGAATTCTGCTGATTTAGGGGTTCTTGGGAAAGGAATGACATCGCGGATATTCTGCATTCCCGTTACAAAAAGAATGAGACGCTCAAATCCCAAGCCGAAACCGGCGTGCGGACATGAGCCATATTTGCGCGTATCAAGATACCAACTATAGCAGTCTTTCTCCATTCCTCGCGCCTTAATCTCATTGACAAGCTTGTCGTAACTCTCCTCTCTTACCGAGCCACCGATAATCTCTCCGATGCGAGGAAATAGCACATCAGTGCCTTGCATGGTCTTTCCATCGGGGTTTTTCTTCATATAGAACGCCTTGATTTCACTCGGATAATCGGTCATGATGACTGGACGCTTGAAATATTCCTCTACAAGGAAGCGCTCATGTTCGCTGCTGAGATCCATTCCCCAGCCTGTAATTGGGAACTCAAACTTATGTCCTTGCTTCACAGCTTCTTCGAGAATATGGATACCTTCAGTGTAAGTGAGGCGTACAAAGCTTTCTTTTACGACGGATTCCAAGGTTTGAAGCAATGTCTTGTCAATCATCTTATTGAGGAACTCAAGGTCATCCTTGCAGTTATCAAGTGCCCATTGCACGCAATACTTAATGAAATCCTCCTCCAAATCCATGAGTTCATCCTTGTCCAAGAATGCAACTTCAGGCTCAATCATCCAGAATTCGGCCAGATGTCGGGGCGTATTACTGTTCTCCGCGCGGAAAGTTGGCCCGAAAGTATAGATAGCTCCGAGTGCAGTTGCACCCAATTCACCTTCCAACTGGCCTGAAACCGTGAGGCTTGTCTTCTTGCCGAAGAAGTCTCTTTCGTATGGAACTTCACCGTCTTTTCCCGTGCGAGCCAAATCAAGTGTGGTCACCTGGAACATCTCTCCGGCACCTTCTGCATCGCTTGCCGTAATGAGTGGCGTGTGAAAATAATAGAAACCATGGTCGTGGAAGTACTTATGTACGGCGATTGCCATATTGTGACGAATGCGGAAAACAGCACCAAACGTGTTGGTTCTGAGGCGTAGATGCGCATATTTTCGCATGTACTCAAAGCTTTGTCCCTTTTTCTGCATGGGATAATCTGACGGACAAAGGCCGTAGATTTCAATTTCCCTGCTCTGGATTTCGACCGTCTGCCCGGCACCTTGACTCTTTACAAGCTGACCGACAACACTGATACAAGCACCTGTCGTGATGTTTTTCAGCGTCTCAGCATCCATAGAAGCCGGATCAACTACAATCTGAATATTGTTTATTGTAGAGCCATCATTGAGCGCAATGAAATCAACTGCCTTACTGCTTCGGTGGGAACGAACCCATCCTTTCACGTTAATATCCTTGCCATATTCGGTGCATTGCAATGCATCGATTACCTTTGTTCTTTTCATTTTCAATGTTCCTATTATTCAAACATACCGCTTCGAAGCATCTCCACCTCTTGTTCTGTGAGGAAACGCCAGTCACCTCGGCGGAGGTTCTTCTTCGTTAAGCCGGCAAACTGCACGCGGTCAAGTCTTACAACGCGATAGCCGAGACTTTCAAATATGCGGCGAACAATGCGGTTCTTTCCACTGTGTATCTCAATACCTACCTGCTTCTTGTCGCGGTCATCAGCGTATTCAATGGCATCAGCATGTATCTCTCCGTCTTCCAATTCAATGCCACTGGCAATCTTCTGCAAGTCTTCTTCTGCGACATTCTTATCGAGATGAACATGATAAACCTTTTTCTTGAGGAACTTCGGATGGGTCAGTTTGCTGGCCAAATCACCGTCATTGGTCAACAGAAGCACACCCGTTGTGTTGCGATCCAAGCGTCCGACCGGATAAATACGCTCCGGACAAACATCCTTAACAAGGTCCATAACGGTCTTACGTTGCTGCGGATCATCACTTGTCGTGACGTAATCTTTCGGCTTGTTCAGCAACACATAGACTTTCTTTTCCAATGAGACGAGCTGATCATGGAACTTCACTTCATCCGAACGCAGTACCTTTGTACCAAGCTCTGTGACTACAGTTCCATTGACAGAAACCACACCTGCCGAGATAAACTCATCTGCTTCGCGACGCGAACAAACACCCGCGTTGGCCAAATATTTATTCAAACGTATCGGCTCATTGGGGTCGATATGCGTTTCTTTGTATTCAATTCGCTTCTTAAGACTATACTTTGCGTTTGGATCATAGCCTCCGCGATAGTTGTTATAGCCCCGATTGTTGTTGTAACCGCCTTGCTGTGGACGTCCATAACCACCGCGATTGTTGCCATAACCGCCACGGTTGTTGTAACCACCCTGCTGACCATAGCCTCCACGATTATTGTTGTAACCGCCCCGATAGTTGTTATAACCACCCTGTGGATGGCCATATCCGCCCTGCTGACGAGGCTGATAACCACCTTGCTGACCGTCACCATTGTTGTTATAACGGGGGCGATAACCACCTTGTTGCGGGCGATTGTAACCGCTTTGCATACGTGGTTGATAGCCACCTTGCTGCTCTTCGCCATCATTATTATAACGAGGACGATAGCCACCCTGCTGCGGACGGCCATAATTTCCATAGCGGTTGTTGTTATATCCGCCTTGAGGACGACCATAACCTCCTTGATGTGGCTGATAAGTTCGCTGTGGACGTTCACCGTTTATCAGGCCACTTCCAAAGCCTTCAGGACGGAAACTGCTTTCATTTTCGCTGCTGTTTGAATGGTCTGTACTATAGGCACGCTGACTATGAATACGTGGACGTTGAGGGCGTCCTGTGCCATGATAACTGTTGGAATAGTCTCCTACCGGACGTGAGTAGCCCTCACGGGTGGTCTCATTCTGTTCTGTTGACAGACTCTGAGTCTTGTTTTCTAATTCTGAATCCATGTTTTTTAATTTATTTTTCGGCCTCGCGGCCAGGTTAGTGATTACTTTATTAATTTATAATTCAAAGTTCATTATTCAAGATAGCGACATGACTTTCATTTCATTATACGTTCTTCTCTTCAATGGAACAGCCTCTATTCTCCCACAAACAAACTTCACCTATATTTCGAAAGAGCACAAAAAACAGGCTCTATACACCTACGTAATTTTGCGGAGTGATTGCCATCAGCTCTTTTTTCACGCTGTCACTGACGTTCAAACCTTTGATAAACTCGTGAATAGTCTCTTCAGTCATCTTCTTGTTTGTGCGAGTCAACGCTTTCAAAGCCTCGTAAGGATGAGGATAAGCCTCGCGCCGAAGAATGGTCTGAATAGCCTCGGCAACTACTGCCCAGGTATCTTCGAGGTCGGCTTCAAGCTTTTCTTCGTTCAAGATGAGCTTGCGAAGACCTTTCAATGTGCTCTGAATAGCGATGATGCTATGGCCGAGTGGCACACCGATATTACGCAGAACCGTGCTGTCGGTGAGGTCACGCTGCAGTCTGCTCACGGGCAACTTCTGAGCCAAGAACTGCAGAATGGCATTGGCAATACCGAGGTTTCCCTCACTGTTCTCGTAATCAATAGGGTTCACTTTGTGCGGCATGGCACTCGAACCTACTTCACCTGCCTTGATCTTCTGCTTGAAGTATTCCATTGAAATATACATCCAGAAATCACGATCAAGGTCAATAATGACTGTATTGATACGGCGGATGGCATCAAAAATGCCACCAAGATGGTCGTAATTGCTAATCTGTGTGGTCCATTGTTCACGTTCCAAACCGAGCTTTTCACTGACGAAACGGTTGCCAAACTCACGCCAGTCATACTCTGGATAAGCGACATGATGTGCGTTGTAATTCCCTGTTGCACCGCCAAACTTGGCTGTTATCTTGCAGGCCTTCAACGCATCCAACTGCTCCGTCAGACGGTAAACATACACCATTATCTCCTTACCGAGACGCGTAGGTGACGCTGGTTGGCCATGAGTTTTAGCCAACATAGGCACGTTTTTCCATTCTTCGGCATACAGTTGCAGCTGACTGATAAGCTCTTCTACCTGTGGAACAAACACATTCTGCAGCGCTTCTTTCATCGAAAGCGGCACACTCGTGTTGTTGATATCCTGAGAAGTAAGCCCGAAATGAATGAATTCCTTGAAAGCATCGAGTCCACCAATCTTGTCAAATTCCTCTTTAATGAAATATTCTACAGCCTTCACATCATGATTTGTAGTCTTTTCTATCTCCTTAACGCGGGCAGCTGAAGTCTCATCAAAATGGCGATAGATGTCGCGCAAGCGTTCAAACAGCGCATGATCAAAGTCTTTCAACTGCGGCAAAGGCAACTCGCAAAGCGTGATGAAGTATTCAATTTCAACACGAACACGATAACCTATCAGCGCATACTCAGAGAAATAATCGGCAAGAGTCTCTGTTTTACCTCGATAACGGCCATCAATTGGCGAGATGGCTGTCAGTGTATCAAGCTTCATATCAATATCGTTATATCAGTCTAACAATGCTACAAAATTAGTGATTTCAATTGAAAACTCAAGGTTTTTTAATGATAAATAAGATTAAAAATGAAGGATTACGTCAAAGATTTTAAGGATAGATAAGATTAACAATCAAATATTACAAGGGGCAAAAGCGGTGCTCTTTCAACAAAAAGAAATACAAAATCGGGCCTTTTTCCTGTTTCAAACCGCTTCATTCCACACCTTTCTTTTCTTCATTTTGTTAATTTTATTTGTCAATTTTCAACCCATCAGAAGACCACCAAATAGAGAAAAAAAGACGAAGAAAATGGAGTTTTCGTGCTTCAAAAATCAATTTGCGAAACAAGATGACGCAGGAAGCCACGCAAGATGAGTCACTTTACGGTCTCAAATGCCTCAAATCATCACGCAAAAAGCTTCATATTACGAGGCGATTCGATAGAGATTACAACTCTTTTTCACGATTTCCCGCTTCATATTTCGCCTTATTTTCTACAACCGTTTGACCGTCAACAAGTTACTTAAAAGGCGAAAAACGAGCGTATTTCGAACGAAATCTTTTTGCTTTTCAAATACGCAAATCTACAGAAAGCTTTTGTTAAATAAAATCACATCTGTTTTCTCATCGAGACAATAGCTTGGAAAAGTCTCCTCTTCATAGGCAGCACATCGTGGTCGTAGATTGTTTTCGGCACAAACAATGTTTGAAATTCAATGATATGCAAAACAGTGTTGCATTTCAACGACATGCAATCTATGAAGAGGAAAGAATTGCTTTGCAGTTCAGACAGTCTTTCTTTGAACATCAAAGATTGCCGTTCATGAACGTGCAAAGCCGGAGAATACATTAAAAGAAGACAGGCGTTATTTCACAACCTGCTTTTTTCCGTCATGAATGTAGATGCCGCTTTGCATAGGTTGTTGACAGAGTTTCTGTCCTTGAAGCGTATACCAACCCTTCTGTTTCAGGCGCCCATTTGATGCATCAGCGTTCAGATTGGAGATTGAAGTGGATACGGAGGGAGCAACAGATTGCAGTCCTTCGAGTGTGTAATAACCTCCGTTGACGAATGGCATGTCCTTAGTCTGAATGGTTTCACTATCTTTCTTATAACTGAAAATAATGCCTTCGCTATCTGCAGTGCCCGATTTTTTGTCGCCTTCACGCATCGTCCATTTGTAAACAGCGCGTCCCTTATCCGTCAAACAAACTATTTTACAGTCGGTTCCAGGCCAGTTTCCCTTGGTATAATTGCCTGAACGGTCCCAATTCCAGCATGAAATCTTACTTGGATTTCCCCAACTTGACGGTGCTTCGAAGAATGCACAACGCTCATTTTTGTTGAATGTCAATCCTGAAGGCAACGTGAAAGAATGGGGAGCATCGGTAATGTTATTGATTTCAGTAAGGTCAAGTCCGTTGCTAAGATATATCTCGAAGCCCTCGCCTTTGAATGCAAACCGATAACCTGTTGTAGGATATGACACCTTCTTTCCAAGGAGAAGAAGCAGTTTTCCCTTGCTACCCTCCACATTAAGTACGAAACCTTCGTCCTTAGCCTGACTCACAAGGATTTTGCTCTGGTTGTCAATTCCGGCGGCACGACGTGCAAGTATCAACTGTTTTATTGCCCTCTTATACTTCTGCCAATGGGGGAAGAACACGCAAGGTGTGCCTGGCATGGAGAGAATAAAGGCGTTGGCAGCCTCCACATAGCCGTAAACGGGAGCGTTTCCATCGTTATAATCGTAGCGACCTGTATCGTGATTGTCGACAAAAGACACTGAATAGCGGGAGTAGTAAGCATCATTGCTCAGACAATCTGAAGCTAATCGCCGCCACTTTCCATTGTTGAAAGCATCATTGATCTGGTATTTCAGCGGGAAATCAAAGGCTGCACTCTGGATGTTTCCATTTGTCTTGGTCTTGTTAATCCAGTCAACCACTTTGCTTTTATTGCCATCCCAGTATTCACCTACAGAGAAACGAGGCTTCACTTCACTGTTGTAAAGGCCTGTGTAATAGGCATTATAGCCCTTAACCATGTCATAACGGAAGCCCACATAGCCGAGTTCGTTGAGCAGGAAGTCAAGATAAGTTTTCACATTTGCCTGCGTTGTGGCGTTCGTATGGTCGAGATCGCGAAATCCATTGAAGTCTTCTCCGGTGTCAGCTGCACCTGTAATCTTGCCCACTAAGCCTGAAGCAGGGTCTCTGTTGGCCTCATCCGTCATGCATATCTGGCTGTAATGCGTGTTGTCCCACTCTACTTTGTAGGTTCTCCCCGTGGTAGTACCGACGACACTCTCCTGTGCAAAATTGGCCCAAGAGCCCAAACCGTTCTTATGGTTGATGACAACATCCTCGATAAATCCCGTTCCTTTATCCTTGAAAGTCTTGAACATATGTCGCAATTCGGCTTCTGTTCCCCAGCAACTGTTATGATCAAGCCAGAAACATGGATCGTATCCCATCGTCTTTCTCTGGTTATAATGGAAGTCAGATGTCTTTCCTGAGTTTGGAATCCATATCAGACTGAAGAATTTTGAGAGTTCATCGGCCTCGTTGGTGAGTTTGCTCCAGGTGGAAACATCATAGCTGTCCCAATAGAATCCCTGCAACATGACGCCGTCATAATGTGCCGGCCAGCCTTGCGCAAAAGTGCAAAGAGAAACTAAGGTCAATAAGATTAAGGTATAAAATCGTTTCATAAGTTAATAGTTTTGGTTTTCATTGCGAATATACGAATTATTTTATACAACCAGTTACACTTTTCCTTACATTATGACTAAACGCTGTGTAATCGTTTGCACGAATGAAGTTCAAGGATGATTTCTTTGAAATTTGAACTTTGAAGATTGAAGTTTATGATATGTTTAATTAAAGGAGGGGAGGAAAGCAGCTTGAGATTATAACTTCAAAGTCTTCATTTCAAGGGCCAAAGCTAATCATAACAGTCAATCTTCAAAGCTTAAATTTCAAAGAATTTCATAACTATTGGGTATTGCAAATAAACATTTTTTTATTTAACTTTGCACAAATTATTTATCGACAAGCATTATGAAGAATCAGAAGATCTATGAAGCTGATGATAAGAT
Organism: Prevotella sp. HMSC077E09; assembly: GCF_001814685.1. NCBI lineage: Bacteria > Pseudomonadati > Bacteroidota > Bacteroidia > Bacteroidales > Prevotellaceae > Prevotella > Prevotella sp. HMSC077E09. The sequence goes on from NZ_KV817509.1 coordinate 17,545, forward strand.
GATTAGCATCATCCGCGATAATTGCGATATTTTACAGAGCTTGGGAAGCTTTGGTATCAGTTTAGGCTTTGGCGATCAGACCGTCAGTGAAGTCTGTGAGAGTGAGAAAGTGGATACGAATACATTCCTTGCCATTGTGAATCTCACCATCAATGGCTATTATCGAAAAGACGATGCGGATAATCTTTCGGTGGAAACCCTATTGAAATATCTGAAAGCTTCACATACTTATTATATCGAATTCCAATCACCTTTCATGCGAAGAGAATTGGTTGAGGCCCTCGATGAACGCGACAGCTTAGCTCAGTTCATTCTAAAACTCTATGATGAGAACGCGCATGAAATCATGAAACACATGCGCTACGAAGAGAAAACGGTGTTCCCTTACGTGGAACAACTGTTGAATGGCGTCGTCATGAGCAACTATGATATCAATACTTTCTCACAACATCACCGACAAGTTGAGCAGCGTTTACAGGAATTAAAAAGCATTATCATCAAGTATCTGCCTTCAGATACCCTGCATAACAACCTGCTTACAGCAACACTCTACGACATCTACAACAGCGAGTCGTGGCTAAATCAGCATTCAATGGTCGAAGATCAGATCTTCATTCCGGCCATCAAGCGATTGGAAAAGAGCTTGAGTCAACAGGGAGTTACATTGAATATATCTAAGATGATCAATCCTTCAACCACGGGAGATGACCAGTTAAGCGAGCGCGAAAAGGACATTATCATCGGCGTTGTGCAGGGAATGAGCAACAAAGAAATTGCCGAACACCTATATATATCAGTCAACACGGTGATTACCCACCGTCGAAACATCGCCCGAAAGCTACAGATCCACTCTCCCGCAGGACTTACCATTTATGCCATTGTGAACCATTTGGTTGACATTTCTGCTGTAAAACTGTAAACAAGAAGCATGGATTGAACTTGAAAGATCAGTAATCACACGGTTCAATCTTCAATCATCAATCTTCAAAGATTATTGTTTTCGACACTTCGGACATAGCCCTTTCACCACACAGTTGATGCTACGGAGTTCGTAATCCGCAGGCAAAGAGATGTCCGGAACAGGGATATCATGCAGGCAAAAGGTCTTATGACACTGCTCACAAAAGAAGTGTAAATGCTCGTCTTCATCCTCTTTATCGTCATGACTGAGGCAAAGTTCATACTTTACACTGCCATTTCCATCTTCAATCACATGCACAAGATGATGCGCTTTGAAGAGCATCAGCGTGCGGAAGATATTCGATTTGTCGATGGAAAGAATGCTGTATTCAAGTTCTTTCACAGACATCGGGCAGTCTGCAGCCGCCAAAGCTTCGGCAATGACAATGCGGTTGGCCGTCGGTTTGACGTCATGTGCGGTCAAAAGGCAGATACATTGTTCCTTTCCCATAGTCTTGTTTCCTTATTTTTTATACGCCTTATCAGCTTGAAGACGCAGAAGTCGTGGTCAATACCGGTATCTGTTGTCTCACTTTCTCTAAGTCGGCTTCCTCTCCAACGAGCCAGATGATGTCGCCTTTCTCAAACTTTCGCTGCGGATCTACAAGCGTTAAGTTCTCTTGTCCCTCTTCAACTCCGACCACCATACAGCCATATCGGTCGCGAATTCCACTCTCGGCAAGTGTCTTCCCAATGAAAGGTGTGCCGTCAGAAAGTATGAATTTGCGCAGTTTCATTTCTCTTTTCTCTATCTCCGGGTCTTCAGGAATGAGTTCATTTGCTATTGCTTGACTGAAGTTCTTCAGCTGTTCGTCACTTCCTATGACTGAAATTCGATCGCCAGGGAATATAATCTGTCTGCCATTAGGAATGTTGATGCGCAGCGATCCGCGCAGAATGCTGCTCACATGAACGCCAAACCGATTGCGAAACTGCAAGTCTTTCAACGTCCGCCCAATCCATGTTGAATCCTCGGGGATATCAAAATCCCCGATATGTATATCCCTGTCAAGCAGCCTTCCCTCAAATAATGGGCGACGTTCTCCGTTCACCTGCTCTGCAATCTCACGCGAGCGAAGGTTCTTGATGAACAGTCTCTCGAGTTTGATACTACGATGTTTCAGCCTTCTTGACAGCACCATAGCCACTAAAGCAACCCCCGCAATGGTAATCATCAAGGCTTCTTTGAAGCGCGTAAGATAGTTGACGATGTAGAAAATGAACATGGCTGCAATGGCAACTCGTACAATCATCGTGAAAATCAGCGGCAAACGGTTGAGCAAACTCTCTGTCCACAACTGGCGAAACTCATCACTATGCACGTTCTTCATCACCATAGAACGCAGAAAGGGCGATATCATGAGCACCGTAAGTAAACCACAAACCGCATTACCCGGCCAGTGACCAAGCATGTTTCTGCATAGAGGAAGCACGAAAGTAAGCATCAATGTCACCACAGCCGTAGACAGAATGCCATATATGGCCGTATTAATGAGCATCTTTCTTAACAGCACTTTCCATGCGTTTTCTTCTTCAGTAGAGTTCTGATGCGCATTACCCACGTGGTTCATACGGCGTACCCACTTCTTGGGGAGACGCTTTTCAATATGGTTGTAGCATGGTTCGGCGAAACGAATCATATAAGGTGTGAGGAAAGTTGTTATCACTGAAACAGCTACAACGACAGGATAAAGGAACTTACCTATAACACCAAGCGACAGTCCGAGCGATGCAATGATGAATGCAAACTCACCAATCTGGGCCATAGAGAAGCCACATCGCATGGCATTCTTCAATGACTGACCGCTCAACATGAAGCCCGCTGTACCGAATATACCCTGTCCAAGCAAAATGGTCAGCACGAGAACAAGGATTGGAATGGCATAGTCGACGAGCACTTTCGGCTCAACCAACATCCCCACTGATACGAAGAAGATGGCTCCGAAAAGGTTTTTCACAGGCTCGACAAGCTTGACAATCTTGTCGGCTTCTACCGTTTCGGCAATGATACTGCCCATAACAAAAGCACCAAATGCACTGCTGAAGCCCACCTTTGTAGACAGAACAGCCATTAAGCAGCACAGTCCCAGCGCCACAATAACCATGGTTTCGCTGTTCATCAGCTTGCGGGTCTTGCGGAAGAAAAGCGGAATAAGAAAGATACCCACCACAAACCACAGCACAAGAAAGAAGCCTATCTTCAGTATTGAGCCAAGCATTTCGCCGCCATCCGGATTGTTTCCACTCGCAATGGCACTCAACATGACCATCATGACAATAGCCAGCACATCCTCAAGTATCAACACACTCATCACCAAGGAGGCAAATCTTTGCTGCCGAAGTCCAAGGTCATCAAAGGCTTTATAAATGATTGTGGTCGATGACATGGCTAACATTCCACCCAGAAAGATGCAATCCATCCTGTTCCAACCAAAGCTATGACCGACCAAGATGCCGAGTGTCATCATTGAAAAGATTATGGTCAGTGCCGCAATTACAGGCGCCATGCCCATCTTGAGGATTTTCTTAAAGGAGAAATCTAAGCCGAGGGAGAACAGCAGAAACATCACCCCGATGTCTGCCCACGTGTGGATATCCCCCTTGTCTACTACCGACATGATATAGGGCATGTGTGGAGAAACCAAGAAACCTGCCACGATATAGCCTAAAACGAGCGGCTGCTTGAGTTTTTTGAACACAAGAGTCACGATGCCTGCCACAACAAGTATCAGCGCAAGGTCTTCTATTAAATTGGGTATCTCAGCCATAAAAGAAACATAAAGCCCACTCTGTTACTTACGGAATGGGCTTTTATTATTGGTTGATTAATCTTCAAAATTGCCTGTTATCTCACAGATACTGGTGATAACACCTACCGCTTTCTCCATCACCTGAATAGAAACAAACTCATGAGGCCCATGGAAATTCACGCCACCCGCAAAGATATTGGGACATGGAAGACCTTTGAAACTGAGCTGTGCACCGTCAGTTCCACCACGGATTGGCTCCACTTTAGGCGGTACTCCATTGTCCTGCATCGCCCGAAGCACAATATCTATCACGTGCATATTAGGGTCAATCTTCTCCTTCATGTTATAGTATTGGTCGTGAAGTTCAATCTTTACGGTGCCTTCACCATACTTTTCATTCATCTTCTTCACGCAATCTTCCATGAAATCCTTGCGGTCTTCAAACTTAGAACGGTCGTGGTCACGAATGATATAACTGAGTTTTGCCTCCTCAGTACGGCTTTCTATGCCCAACAAATGATAGAAACCTTGATATCCTTCCGTGTTTTCAGGAATATCGGTTTCAGGTATCATACTGTTGAACTCGCATGCCAATCGGTTGGCATTCACCATCTTTCCCTTAGCATATCCAGTGTGAACACTTACACCTTTAATATATACCTTGGCGCCTGCAGCGTTGAAATTCTCATATTCCAAGTCGCCCAAGTCGCCTCCATCAATGGTATAAGCCCAGTCACAACCAAACTTTTCAACGTCGAAATGATGTGCACCCATACCGATTTCCTCATCAGGATTGAAGCCCACTCGAATGTCACCATGCTTGATTTCGTCATGATCGCGCAGGTAACACATGGCTTGTACTATCTCGGCAATACCTGCTTTATCGTCTGCCCCAAGCAGTGTCGTGCCATCGGTAACGATTAAATCCTCACCGATATGTGCTTTCAGTTCGGGGAATTTCTCTGTAGTTGAAAAGATACCCGGTGAAAGTTCTATGTCGTTTCCATCGTAGTTACGGATGATTCTGGCCTTAACATCCTTGCCACTTGCGTCAGGACTCGTGTCATAATGCGAGATAAAGCCAATCGTTGGCGCCTTCTTCTTGGTGTTTGCCTTAAGTGTGGCGTAGATATATCCCTTTTCATCCATCTCAACATCACTGAGACCTTCGTCTTCAAGCTCCTTTTTCAGATACTTGGCAAACACAAGTTGTTTCGCCGTTGAGGGGACACTATCCGACTCTTCGCATGATTGCGTGTCGAATTTTGTGTAGTTAATAAATCTCTCTGTAAGGTTCATATCTTCTAATTCTATGTTAAATATGGGAGTGTTACACTTACATTCCCACAATATTAATATCGCAAAGATACGACAAATCGCAAAGATTGCAAAATAAATTGGCAAATAACATTTGCATAGTAAGTTTTTTATTCGTAATTTTGCAACAGTTTTGGCTCCGTAGCTTAGCTGAATAGAGCGTCAGATTCCGGTTCTGAAGGTCTTGGGTTTGAATCCCAACGGAGTCACAAAAACAACAAACAAGTGCATGAAAGAAGTTTCTTTGTGCACTTTTTTATTAGCTGAATGAGGTCAGAAAAAGTTCTGAAGGTCTTGGGGGTGAATCCCAACGGGGTCACTTTTGATAATTCATAATGCAGAATTCATAATTCACAATAAGGAGAAACAAAGGAGATTATGAGTTATTATCCAACAAACAAGTGCATGAAGGAAGTTTCTTTGTGCACTTGTTTGTTTCTATAAGGTTCTGAAATTAAGTGCCATAACGAATATATTCATCTTATATGGATTGATTTTCCATTTATTTTCTCTTGACATTCCCACTGAAATTGCTTATTTTTGTATGCCAGAAACCATATTAAACCGACATTAAAAATCGTAAAAAATGAATACAAAGCGAGCGCTGAACAGTTTACTAAACAGGCGATGTAAAGTCTTGTCAGAATGCCTTTCCATACAAATTTCGTTGCAATCCAAAGTATATCAGTCTGCAATTCAAGGCAGATGACTTTGCAATTTAACGCAAATCACAGGGTGTTTTGACTCAGATTACAATGCGGTTTGACGCGAGTTGCACCTTCATTTGGAACAAGGCAATAAAAAAGGAAAGGCATATACGCTCCTTTCCTTACGGCAAAGATAATGATTTTTTGCAGTGATTCCAAATTCAATTTGAATTAAGTTTACAATAAAGAAGAATTTAACAGCATAAAAAAGAGCCTTCCGTGGCCTCACAAGAAGATTGGAAAAACAATGATAAAGAAAGACTATGCAGAAGCCAACCGACGTTGGTTGGAAGAAAAAGCAAAAGAGGAAGGCGTGAAAGCCCTGCCTCGTGGCATTTACTATAAAGTGCTGAAAGCAGGCGATGCCAGCGGACCGCAACCTTCACGGCGCAGCATTATCACGGCCCATTATACGGGGTGGACAATCAATGGCAAGAAGTTTGACTCCAGTAGAGGCGGTACTCCGTTCGCAATGCGACTGAGCGACCTCATCGACGGGTGGATTATCGCCATGCAACAGATGCACGTAGGCGACCAATGGGAACTTTACATCCCTGCCGAAATGGGCTATGGCAAGTACTCTCAACCTGGCATTCCCGGTGGTTCCACCTTGATTTTCGAGGTTGAGCTCTTAGGAGTTGGATGATAACCCTACTCCTCTCCCATTTCTTTCAGCATGCCTTCAACGCCGTCTTCAATCAAATCGAGTGCCACTTCAAAGTCTTCAGCACCGCCATAATAGGGGTCGGGAACACTCGTAGCACGTGGATGAGAGGTGAAGAAATCAGCCATTCGCACCACCTTTCCGGCTTCTTCGTCTGACGATGCCTTGGAAGTGATGATGCGGTAATTATCCTCATCCATCACAACTATACGGTCGAAATGCTTGAAATCTGACGTTTGGAACTGACGCGCATGATGATTAACTTGATAGCCACGACGGGCACCATGCTCACGCATTCTACGGTCGGGAAGCTGTCCTACATGCCAGTTGCCGATGCCGGCTGAGTCTACTTCGAACCTTTCGGACAGTCCTCGGTCGTCTATCTTCTTTTGAAATACGGCATGGGCAGCGGGAGAACGACAGATGTTTCCCAAACAGATAAACAGGATTTTCGTGCGTGCGGCAGTCTTGCTATTCATATTTTGCATTTCGTTTTCGGTTTTGTGCAAAGGTAATGAATTGTCGGCAATCGTGCAACTACGCCTTGGTTTTTCATTCACGAAAAAAAGATTGAGATATAAGTACAAGTTTTTCAGACAACTACGGCAAACAAAAAGTAAGATATAGCGCATTATTTATAACATTCTGCAAAATTATATTGGCATTATCTTTTCGTTTTAATATTAAATATTTACCTTTGCATGAAAGATTAAATACATTAAAACAAGACCGTAATGAGCAAAGTCATATGTCCCGAAAACTATCATGCACTGCTTGACAGAAAGCAGACAGAGCAGGGAATTAAACTGATAAAAGACTTCTTTCAGCAGAACCTTTCCACGGAATTACGCCTAAGCAGAGTCACTGCTCCATTGTTTGTGATGAAAGGATTAGGCATCAATGACGACCTCAACGGCGTGGAACGAGCTGTCAGTTTCCCGATAAAAGACCTTGGAGATGCACAGGCAGAGGTAGTTCATTCGCTTGCAAAATGGAAGCGACTTACATTGGCTGAATATCAGATTGAGCCAGGATATGGCATCTATACCGACATGAATGCCATTCGTGCTGATGAGGAGTTAGACAATCTCCACTCCCTCTATGTGGATCAATGGGATTGGGAAGCCGTTATCACGAAAGGCCAACGCACGATTGATTTCCTTGAAGATGTGGTGCGACGCATATATGCCGCCCTGCTAAGAACAGAGTATCTGACGTGTGAAAGCTATCCGAATATCAAGCCATTCCTGCCACAGAAGATCCATTTCATACACAGTCAAGACCTCTTGAACATGTATCCAGACCTCACGCCCAAGCAGCGCGAAGATGCAATTTGCAAGAAATACGGAGCCGTTTTCATTGAAGGCATCGGCGGAAAACTCAGCAATGGCGAGAAACATGATGGTCGTGCGCCCGACTATGATGACTGGAGTACGGTGGATGAAAACGGCAAAACAGGCCTCAACGGTGATATTCTTATCTGGTATCCTGTACTTGAACGGTCGTTTGAACTGAGTTCAATGGGCATCCGGGTTGACCGAGAAGCCTTGTTGAGACAATTGAAATCGGAAGGCAAGGAAGACCGCAAGGAACTCTTCTTCCACAAGAAACTGCTCAACGGAGAGCTGCCTTTGAGCATCGGAGGCGGTATCGGCCAGAGCAGACTTTGCATGATATTGCTCCATAAAGCGCATATCGGAGAGATCCAAGCCAGCATCTGGCCCGAAGAAATGCGCAAGGAATGCCGACGCTTAGGCATGCCTCTGATAGAATAAGACAACGGTGTTTTTAAGACATATCTAAATGGAGAACCTGGCATAGTTTAGCTAATGCGGGGTTCTCTTTTTTCATTTCTTCAAAGCTTTCACGCTTAGTGAGCAGTGGTTTTACCTCTGTTCCCTGGGCTACTCGCCATTCAACATTGATTTGTCCGTTGTTGAGTTCCTTGGCCAAAGTAGCCTTTATGCGTAGTTTAATCGGTTCAACTTGCGTGAGAAGGATTTGATTATCAACCACAATCTCAATCTTTGGAAACTCCGTGATGCGTGGCGTTACGTTCTTCAGTCGCATGGCCAAGCCTCGCAAACTCTGTGGCATTCTCACGAGCATTGCATACCATGAGGTTTCCAATTGGTCTTGAGTAAAACCTTTTTCCTTTGTTGTATCGACATCAAACTGCTCATCTTTCTTTTCTTCTGACCGTTCATTCTGTGCCCGAAGACCACGAAAAGTGAAACCGATTGCGTCGAGACTTGCACTCGGACGAGGCTTTGAAGTAGGTTGTTGAGTCGTGGTTGCTGCCGATGTTGCCGTTACAGAAGGCGTAACAGCAGGCTCGGTAACAACTTGTGTAGCTCTCTCACGAGGAGAAAGCGTATGCTTCTCAGCCGCAACCACCTGCAAAGTTGCTTTCTTTGGCTGAGAGTTTATCAGTTTCTTAAACAGGGATTTTAATCGCTTAGGGCTACGCCCCGCACCGGCATCATCGTCATCCGGCTGCGTAATCTGGGCCACTTGAATGAGCGTTATCTCTACCAGCAGACGCTTGTTGCTGCTCTGTTTATAGTTGATGTCACATTGATTGAGCAGCTTCAAAGCCTGATACAGGAAGTTTACAGGGCATTTTTTACTTTGCTCATGATACTTCTCACGCTGTTGTTGGCTTGTTTCAAGAAGCGGAAGTGTCTGCACATCACGAGCCATAAGCACATTTCTGACGTGTGCTGCAAGGCCTCCAATGAGGTTACCTCCGTCGAACCCTTTATTCAAAATGCCATTGAGCAACACCATGATTTCACTCACCTTGTTGGCTACGGCATAATCAATAATCTTGAAATAATTGTCAGAATCCAGCACATTGAGGTCTTCAATCACCTTTTGATAAGTGATATTTCCCTGACAGAAACTGGCCGCCTGATCGAATATGGAGAGTGCATCGCGCATGCCACCATCGGCTTTTTCAGCAATAACTGCAAGCGCTTCTTCATCATAAGTGATGCTTTCCTTCGCGGCAACCAACTTCAAATGCTCGATAGTATTACCCACTGTCATTCGTTCAAAGTCGTAAATCTGACAGCGAGACAATATGGTTGGCAGTATCTTATGCTTCTCCGTTGTAGCCAAAATGAAGATAACGTGGGCGGGAGGTTCCTCTAATGTCTTCAGAAAAGCATTGAAGGCAGCCGTTGACAGCATGTGCACCTCGTCGATGATAAACACCTTGTAACGACCTACCTGAGGCGGTATCCGGGTCTGTTCCATCAGCGCTTTGATGTTCTCTACAGAGTTATTGCTGGCTGCATCAAGCTCGAATATGTTGTAAGAACGCTGCTCATTGAATGCCTTACAGCTTTCACATGCATTGCAAGCTTCACCATCTTCGCCCGGATGTTCACAGTTTATAGCCTTTGCAAAGATACGGGCACAAGTGGTTTTTCCTACACCTCGTGGTCCACAGAACAAGTAGGCATGAGCCAGTTTCCCGCTTTTGACAGCATTCTTCAGCGTCGTTGTGAGCGCATGTTGCCCCACAACAGCATCGAATGTCATTGGACGGTATTTCCTGGCAGATACAATATATTCTTCCATTTTTTGAGAATTGATGATGCAAAGATAGCAAAAATTATTATCTTTGCAAACAAATAAATCAATTATGACAGGTCGTTTGAATGTTATCTTGAGTCTCATTTCTCACTATAAATACCTTATAGTGTGTGTCATTGGCGTGCTCATTGTAGGCTTGATTGACGAGAACAGCTTTCTGAAACGCTTTCAGTTGGAAATGCAGATCAGCGACCTTAAAAATGAAATCAACAAGTATACAGAGCAGTACGAGGCTGATTCCCGCCAGCTGAATGAACTCAAACGCCACCCCAAGGCTATTGAGAAGATTGCCCGCGAGCGTTATTTCATGAAAGCAGATGACGAAGACATCTACGTACTTAGCGATGATAAAAAACCTATAGAAACCAATAATGAAGCAACTGAATAGTCTACAAAGCATTCTTTTCATGACAGGTGGCGCACTCATGGTGGTGGGAGTAGGCTGCTATGTGTTTATGTTTGCCACACAGATTGTATGTTGGATTGCCCTTGTGGGCTGCATTTTGTTTGCTCTGATGCAGATGATGCAGACCTATGAAGGCCGCAGTCTGGCTATCAAACGCCTGAAAAACATTCTCAATTTGGCGGATTTCCTCTTCGTGTTTGCCGGTCTGTTGATGGTCGATAACGCTTATGGTTTCCTGCGTCCGATATTTGGTAACCAGATAGACTACATCACTTATGTATATAACAAATGGGTAGTTTTGCTGCTTATTGCCGCAATTATCGAGGTATATGCCATGCATCGCATCGATCACGAACTTAAAAAAGAAAAGCAACCGTAAATCTTTTGTGGGATAAAAGAAGTGTTGATTACGAAAAAAACCTAAAAGATAAGCTTGATAAATTAAATAGCATAAATTTTCTTTCGCACTTCATTACTTCCTATTATCTTTGTTATTAGAATAAGAAAACCAATTTATGAATAAGGTCTTTTACGCCATTGTAGCTCTCTTGGGATTGACATCATGTGCGAACTCTTACAACATCGTGGGGACATCTAACGTATCTAACCTTGACGGTCGAATGCTTTATCTGAAGATTCTCAAGAACAATGAGTTCAAAACTCTTGACTCTTGCGATGTCGTTCATGGTCAGTTTCATTTCTCAGGGACGATAGATTCCGTCCGTATGGGCAACATATTCATGGATGAAGAGAGCGTTCTTCCATTGGTTGTAGAGAGCGGAGACATCAATATCAAAATAGACAATACGCAGCAAATCGTCAGTGGAACCCCACTCAATGATAAGCTCTTTCAGTTTTTCAACAAGTATAATCAGTTGAAAAATCAAGAGTCCGAGCTCGTACACCAACATGACCAAGCCATCATGAACGGCCGCAACATGGACGTAGTCAACACGAAACTCAACAAGGAAGCAGCTCTTCTTTCGCAAAAAGAAGACGAACTTGTGACTTCATTTGTTACCGAGAACTTCGACAATGTGCTTGGTCCCGGCATCTTCTTCATGGTTACCATCGGTTTCCAATACCCCGAACTGACTCCTTGGATTGAGGATATCATGAGCAAAGCTACTGACAAATTCAAGAATGATCCCTATGTAAAGGACTACTATCAAAAGGCTCAAGAGAACCAACAGATTATGAATGGCATGCGCGACATACAACCGGAAGCACCTTGCAATGAGGCTCCACAGCCCGAAAGACAACCCATACAATCTGCTCCTACGCCTGCTCAGATGGCAGAACCTGCAGTGAAATAAAAGTCAGAGATATGGAAACAATCATACAGGGTGGTACTATCATCAACGAAGGACGTGCTTTCCGAGGCGACATTGTACTTGAAGATGACCACATAGCTGCCCTATATGAGGCAGAAAAAGCACCCCGAGGCATCTACCAACAGACGGTAGATGTCTCGGGATGTTTCGTTTTTCCGGGTATCATTGATGCCCATGTACACTTTCGTGAGCCAGGACTGACGCGCAAAGCCGATATCGAAAGTGAGAGTCGTGCAGCTGCTTTCGGTGGCATTACTTCGTATATGGAGATGCCCAACACCTCACCTCAGACCACAACTCCCGAGGCTTGGCAGGAGAAAATGAATATTGCCAGCCATAACAGCCACGTGAACTACAGCTTCTTCTATGGCGCAACCAACAATAATACCGACTCTTTTGCCTCGCTTGACCGTACACATATCCCCGGAATAAAACTCTTCATGGGGGCCAGTACGGGTAATATGCTCGTGGATAGGCGCGAGAGTTTGGAGTATATATATAAGGTGTGTGCCGACCAAGACTGGCAACTCATGACGCATTGCGAGGACACCGGCATCATCACTGCTAACATGGCACAGGCCAAAACGCAGCAGGAAGATCCCGACATCAAACTACATCCACTCATCAGAAGTGAGGAAGCATGCTATGAGAGTACGGCTTTGGCTGTAGAATTAGCAAAGAAATACGGTACAAGACTCCATGTCGCACACCTCACAACAGCCCGAGAGTTAGCATTCTTCGGCCTTAACGACCGCATCACTGCAGAGGCTGTGATTGCTCATCTCTATTTTTCGGATGCCGATTATGCCACACTCGGTGCGCGCATTAAATGTAATCCTGCTGTCAAAACCACGGCCGACCGCGATGCGCTTCGCCGTGCATTGACCGACGGACGCATCACAACTGTGGGCACAGACCACGCTCCACACGAACTCAAAGACAAGCAGGGAGGCTGCTTGAAAGCTGCTTCGGGCATGCCAATGGTGCAGTTTTCACTTGTTTCCATGCTCGAACTTGCCGACAAAGGCATACTTCCTCGCGAGCGTGTTGCCGACTTGATGTGCCACAATCCCGCCCGTCTTTTCCGCATTAATGACCGCGGTTTCCTGCGCAAAGGCTACAAAGCTGACCTTACTATCGTTAGACCAAACAGCCCGTGGACGGTTACAACCGATGTCATTCAGAGCAAATGCAAATGGAGTCCATTGGAAGGTCACGTCTTCAGCAACCGCGTTGTGACGACAATCTGCAATGGACACATCATCTATGACAATGGTCGTTTCGATGCTTCCTATCGCGGAGAAGCGCTGACTTTCAATGCCTGACGAAATGCAGACAAGTTCCTTCAAATCGTATAAAGCAACACATAAAAAGATATGATAGCAAGAATTATCTTCCTCCTCATACCGATGATCATATTGAGCGACCTCTATATTGAGCGTCACTGCTTGCGTCATCGCCCTCATTACACACGTTTAAGGCGTCTCGTTTGGTGGTTGCCGGGCTTCATCATGTTGGTCTACAGCCTCGCACTAACCTTCTGCGGCAAGTTCATTCCCGACAATATCAACTGGATTAAGGCCTTTCTTATCTCATTAGCTATCCTCGTTGTACCCAAAACAGTATATGCAATAGTTTCTTCATTAGGCCTGCTCTGCCGTCGGTTCTGCCACACGAAACAGAAGCTTTGGGATGTTATCGGCCTGTTGCTCGGTCTGGTTTGCATGCTCACTATGCTTTACGGAGTCATTTTCGGCACGCGTCAATTGCGTGTCACTCGCATTGAACTTGCTTTCAACGACCTGCCAAAAGCTTTCGATGGCATGCGGATTGTGCTCTTCAGTGATGCGCATGTGGGAAGTTTCAACCATGGTATGGAACGCTATCTTCAGCGAGATGTCGACACAATCCTTGCCCAACATCCCGACATGATATGCTTTGTCGGCGATTTGCAGAACACGCAACCGAGTGAATTGCAGCCCCAGAAAGCGTTGCTTTCGAAGCTTGCTCATCAAGGAATTCCCATGTACAGCGTCCTTGGAAACCACGATTACAGCAAGTATTTCTATGGCGACAGTGTGGCTAAGAAGGCTTGTGAGGAAGGCATTAAAAAGGCTGAACGCGACATGGGATGGCATCTCTTGCTCAACGAACACGCTATATATTACAGTCGTGACCACCGCGATTCACTCGTCATTGCAGGTGAAGAGAACTGCGGAGACGGCAAGCGGTTTCCTGATAATTCAGATATAGAAAAGACACTGAAGGGCATTGGAAAGAAGGCTTTCATCATCTTGTTGCAACATGATCCGAAATCATGGGAGAGCCGAATTCTGCCGAAAAGCCATGCACAACTGACGCTTTGCGGTCACACCCACGGTGGACAAATCTCGCTTTTCGGCCTTCGTCCCACGATGTTCAGCTATCCCGACGACTATGGGTTGGCTGAGAAAGCGGGACATTTTCTCTATGTCACATGCGGCATCGGAGGCCTTGCACCTATCCGCATTGGCGTAGAACCCGAAATAGCCGTTATCACTTTACGAACGAAAAAATAAAGCATCATTACCTCATGAAGTATATTTACCGACTCTACCAGCTCTTCATTTGTCTTCCAATCCTGCTTTTAGCCAGCATCATTACGTCGTTGGTAACCGTCATCGGCTGTCTTGTCGGCAACGGACACTTTTGGGGTTACTATCCCGGTAAATGCTGGGCATGGCTCTGGATACGCCTCTTGCTGTTGCCGGTCAAGGTAGAAGGGCGCGAACATCTGGCCCCCCGGCAGTCTTATGTCTTTGTGGCCAACCATCAAGGAGCCTTCGACATCTTCCTCATCTATGGTTTCTTAGGCCGTAATTTCAAATGGATGATGAAGAAAGGACTGCGAAAAATCCCACTCGTTGGCATTGCCTGCCAATATGCCCACCATATTTTTGTAGACAAAAGTGGGCCTTCAAAAATCCGCGCCACCTATGATGAAGCACGTCATATCCTGCAAGAGGGTATGTCACTCGTAGTGTTTCCCGAGGGCGCCCGCACGTTCACGGGGCACATGGGCGTGTTCCGTCGCGGTGCATTCATGCTTGCCGACGACCTTCAACTGCCTGTGGTTCCACTGACGATCAATGGAAGTTTCGACGTAAAACCACGCACAAAGGATTTCTATTGGGCCTTTTGGCACCCCTTGAAACTCACCATCCATGAACCTATCATGCCAACAGGTCGTGGCCCGGAGAATATCAAGAACCAGATGGAACAAAGCTATGAGGCTGTCATGAACGGACTTGATAAGGAATATCAAGGATTTGTTGAGAACCCAGACCAATAGGAGGGGAACCTATACCGGCCTCTCCAAAGGAGAGGAGAACAAACAAGTGAAGTATCTTTTACTGTCATGCAGGGCTATATATCCCTACATAAAGCGACTTGATTTTGTAAATAAAATTGGCTAAAAAAAGGCATATGGTAGTTTCAACTACCAAATGCGAATTTA
>NZ_KV817510.1:0-218 GCF_001814685.1 Prevotella sp. HMSC077E09
CGTGGAATACGCAAGCCCTGCACTTTGGCACTTTCAAGCAGACGGAGCACGACATTATCGCCCTCTTTGAGCGTCGTTGTCCTGTCCACCACCACTTTGAGTGTGTTGCGCATCGTGGGTGCAGCCGCACTTGCGAGCGAATGGAAGCCCAAGTTGCGTGCTTTCGTGCCATACTCCTTGATGAAGTCAGCGTCGCTCATCGGCTGCCCCAGTGAGGA
>NZ_KV817511.1:0-2353 GCF_001814685.1 Prevotella sp. HMSC077E09
ATGAAAAGTGAGGTCGAAACCAGAAACGGAAATGGGAAAATAGATAAGAAAAAGTAAAATAGAATTTCCATAAATTGCGAGACGGAACGCATGGAAATGGTTATAGAGGATAATAATAGACATTTCTCGTTTGTTTCAAGCTAATAATAAAGAAATTGGATAATGAAAACTTCTAAATATTTAATATTTGGAAGTTTTATCAATATAAATTGCTATCTTTGTACCCAAAAGAAGATATATGGAAGTACGTGTTTTATTTTGCTGGGCCGGAAATGTTTATAATTGGCGTGGGACATGGCCGTTTTCATGCGTTCCGTCTCCTGGAGATACTTTGGGTATTCAAAGTTTCATAGAAGAGGGGCATATAAAGGCTGACGAAGAAGATGTCGTGTTCAAAGGCAGTAACATTGGTAGGTATCGAGGCCTTGAAGTATCATTGGAAAAATTGCTTTCCAATGAGTACAATACCAAAGTAGTCTCTGTCAACTGGACTGGGAAAGGTATTGAAATAGAAATAACAACAGACATTTATCAGCAAAGAGACGGTATTGGCTCTAATCTTTGGGAAGAGAAGATAGAATAATGCAAATTTCAGACTTTAGTTGTTTTATGAAAGAAAAACTATTGAGGAAAGTAATCCATGTGCATCTCATACATAGCCGTAAGAATTATTACTTTGGCAGTGTGAATGCCATCTTTAAGAAGCTCTCCGAGAAAGAAATTGGGTGTACGGAAAATACTTTAAGTCACGTTTTAACGGAAGACGGTATGCACCATATCACATCCAAGGCACTTATCATAAGGTCACGTCTAATGACCTAAAATGACCTATTTACTGGCGAAACTCAATGGTTCGCCTATGGCTGCGACATTAAGGAGCAGCCCCAAATGTTTGGGGACATTTCATCCCCAAACATTTTCAATCAACATAAAAGCCGCCTTCACTTTGGGCAATATCCAACCATTCAGAATAATCTTCACTATTTTCTTCGCGGGGTTCATTGCCCATATCATCACAAAATTGAAGATAACCGTCGTATGTTGCATTGTAGCTTGCAATGGTCGTTTCACGTGTTTTTAACTCAAACTTCTTGTGTTTCATGCTAAAAAAAGATTGCGGCAGGGTGGTTAGCCCTGCCATGACCTTTTTTCTTAGTCTTCAATCTCAAACTCGTGAACGTAGAGGAAATCATTGTCCCCTTTATGTTCTTTGTTCCAGTTCTTCAGTTCTCCTTTGCTGACTTCCTCTTTACCAAGCAACTCTGCTGCATACGCCATTGCCTGTTTCTCTGTTTCAAAATAACCACTCTCATAGTTTCCGTTCACACAAGCGTCCACGTAGAACTTGTCTGTGAAGTATTTGCTCTCGGCATCGTTGGTAGCATAGACTTCACAGCCTGGCTCTTCCACGATGTAGTAGACGGTAAGGTCAGGCATGAGCTTCGTAAGCACATGACGGAAATCCGTTGCTCCCCATGCTTCATCCGCCTCTATGCTAATGACGTCTCCATCCATTTCATACTCTTGGATGAAACCACGGAGATAATTATTTTCCATCTGCTCGTCCGTCGCTCCCAAAACTCTGACGATATTTCCCTCCCATTCCTTGGATGCGTTTTCCTCGACAGGCTTACACTTGTCTGTCATAAAGCTGTCAATTACGTCGAACACTCGTTTCAAATCACTCTCGCTACCTTCAATACGGTAGCTTGTCCTTGCCCAATTTGCCATGTTTTTATAATTTAAGTTGTTTTTTATTCCTTGAAGCATTCTTTTGTCGGTTTCCCGACAAAAGAACACATTATTATCAGTTAGCAGCCTTTGCCTTGCGCTCCAATTCAGCAATATCCTCGACCGTACACCATTGGGGCTTTAAATCCTCGGGGATTATGTTCCAACGTCTTTTTACCTCTTCTATGGTTTCATCAACGGAATTTCCCCAAAGACCATATTTGTCGTTATGGTAGCGAAAATCCTGTTTATCTTGCTCTTCATTACCAGTCTTCCCAAGATATGCAATCAAATCATGGTATATTTTTGAAAGCATCATATATTTATCCCTACAATTGTACTCCCTTATTTCCTTTTCCGTATAAGGGTTTACAATCATAAAGTTTCGCTTCAACTCAAAACCTGCTTCACCGTCCATATCGTTGGCAGGACATGCACAATATAACGTTGTTGGATTACTTTGTGGCGACAGCGACAAATCTAAGTAATAGTTTCCTTTCTCATCCTTGTAGGCAGTATAACCATTGTAGTTTATACCAACTCGTTGTAAAGTGATTTTTCCCATTTTCCTATTTTTATGAAGTTATTATTTTATTCTGGGCATCCCGATTCTCAACCTTTT
>NZ_KV817512.1:0-477 GCF_001814685.1 Prevotella sp. HMSC077E09
AAGCAAGGAAAATATGTGCATGAACCCTTTTTCGACAACTTAGAGTCACCCACAATCTTCAAAGATGCCCGTTGTATTGTGAACAATCGCCACATCAATGAGGAGCGTACTGAATATGATATGTACCAATATGACGGCCAAAATTATCAGCTCATTTCAACCTTAGTGCAACGTGGTTACACTTCTGAGAACCTTCTACTCATCCTCTATGATGCCAGCGGAAAACGTGTGCGTGAAATCCAAAAGCCCACATTCCAGCAGCTGACTCCTCTTTGGCAGAAGTACACTTTAATTGACTATTTAGGCTATTAAGAGGCAGTGGAAAGGACATGACGACCTGCCGTGACCGTTCATGCCCATGATTTTAGCGTGCAAAATGTAATTAATTTGCATATAAAGGCGTTGTCTCTCAACTTTTTACTACCTTTGCCTGCGAATAGAGAAAAGTCAAGATGAGTAAGAAACAAATTCTTTTGA